>NZ_JBBNLR010000023.1:0-40737 GCF_040092375.1 Collinsella sp. CLA-ER-H5 | reverse complement strand
GCGCTGCTGCTGACCGCCCGAAAGCTGACTCGGCATAAAATCGATGCGCTCGGCCAGACCGACCTTAGTGAGCTCCTCGACGGCAATCTTCTCGGCCTCTTCCTTGCTGCGCTTGAGTACCTTCTGCACTAAAGAAGTGTTTTCGCGTTGCTCCGGACGATATGGTCTTAACGGCTCCCGTTTATTTTGATCACGGCGACAGGGTTTCGTTTGGTAACCATTTCTATGCGAATACCGGTTTGACGATTCTGGACGAAAATTACGTGACCTTTGGCGACAACGTCTTTCTAGGACCCCATGTGAGTATATTTACTGCTGGGCATCCAATTGACGCCGATGTGCGCAATCTAGACCTCGAGTATGCTAAGCCTGTCGTAATCGGCAACAACGTCTGGATGGGCGGCGGGGTGATTATCAATCCGGGCGTATCAATCGGAGACGATGTGGTCATAGCCTCAGGTTCAGTTGTTGTTAAAGACGTTCCAAGCCACGTCATCATCGGCGGCAATCCAGCTCATATCATTCGAGAGATTACCGACAGCGATCGCAAGCTCTGGCAAGGCCAGCTGAATGCCTACAACGAGGCAATTGGATCATAGCCTCGGCATTCCCGCAGATAAAACCTACTAAAACAAACCTATCCCTTATTGGCAGGTTTCCCGTTGGGCGGGCACTGATGAAGTTTATCGCGAGTTCCGCACGAACAGGAGGCCACTTAATGTGGCCTCAGTCGTGAGCAGGACTGTAGAGCAGGAAACTTCATCAGTGCCCGCCCCACGGGAAACCGGCGGGATGGACCAGTTCAGATGGGGCTTTGATGCATGGGTGGTCTGTTGGTGGGCAAATGGGTATCATACTGTGGTTACTGCGTCGACTCTATGATGCATGTTTGTACGTTCCCGGCGGTCGGTTTGCCAGAAGCGCCCCGTCGGTTGTTCCAGACCCGTTTCGAAGAAAGGAAACCACACTAACCTATGGCAGCTAAAAAATCATCTCCCTTGAAGATCATTCCGCTCGGCGGTCTTGACGGCATCGGCAAGAACATGACGGTCTTCGAGTGTGGCGACGACATGGTGCTCGTCGACGCCGGTCTCATGTTCCCGGATGACTCCCAGCCTGGTATCGATCTGGTGCTTCCCGACTACACCTATGTCCTGGAGAACGAGGAGAAGCTCCGCGGCATCATCGTCACCCACGGCCACGAGGACCACACCGGTTCGCTTCCGTATCTGCTGCAGGACCTCAATAATAAGGTGCCCATCTTCTCGAGCAAGCTGACGCTTGGCTTTATCGAGGGCAAGCTTTCCGAGTTCCGCATCCGCGCACCTAAGTTCCGCGAGGTCAAGGGCGGTAGTCATGTCAACCTCGGCGGCATCTCTCTCGACTTCTTCTCGATGACGCACTCCATCCCCGGCGCTCTGGGCGTGTTCATCCGCACCAACCAGGGCACCGTTATGCACACCGGCGACTTTAAGCTCGACCAGACGCCCATCGACGGTGTCACGCCCGACTATGCCGCTATCAGCCGCTTTGCCAAGCAGGGCATCGACCTGCTGCTGTCCGACTCCACCAACGCCACGGTTCCCGGCTTTACCAAGTCCGAGGCCGAGGTTGGTCCCAACCTGCTGCATGCCATCAAGAACGCCCCGGGTCGCGTGTTCGTCGCGTCGTTCTCGAGCCATATCCATCGTTTGCAGCAGATCTGCGATGCCGCCCGCAAGTGCGGCCGTAAGGTCGTTGTGACCGGTCGCTCCATGCTCACCAACACTCGCGTCGCGCGCGAGCTGGGCTACCTCAACATCGACGATGCCGATATCATCGATGCCTTCGATATCGATAACCTGCCCGACGACAAGATCGTCGTCATGTGCACCGGTTCGCAGGGCGAGCCGCTGTCGGCCCTGTCCCGCATGGCCAACGGAGAGCACAAGACGCTCTCCATCCACGAGGGCGATACCGTCATCCTCTCGGCAACTCCCGTTCCTGGCAACGAGAAGGCCGTCCAGCAGGTCGTCAACAGCCTGGCCAAGCTCGGTTGCGACGTGTGGGATAAGAACCGCGCTCTTGTCCACGTCTCGGGCCACGGCAGCCAGGAGGAGCTTAAGCTCCTGATGGCCATGGCCAAGCCCACGTACTTTATGCCGGTTCACGGTGAGGCCGTGCATCTGCGCGCCCATGCCCAGCTGGCCCGCAAGATGGGCATCAAGGACGATCATATCTTTATCCTCGATAACGGCGACACGCTCGAGATGCGCGGCGGTATCGTCAAGCGCGGTACGCCCGTCGAGTCCGGCGTCGTCTACGTCGACGGCCTGCGTATTGGCGATACCGACCCCATCGTCTTGCGCGATCGTCAGAAGCTCGCCAATGACGGTATGGTCACGGCCGTCGCCATCGTCTCGCTCAAGCACAAGAAGATCGAGGCCATCGAGTTCTCGGGCCGCGGCGTCTCGTTTGCCATCGACGACCAGTTCTCCGAGGATGCCTCCGCGTCTATTATGAAGACGATTGAGAAGGGCAAGTTCAGCTTTACGAGCAGCGGTTCCGATGCCATTCGCAAGGCCGTGCGCGACTCGCTCTCTAACTTTATCTGGAGTCGTACGCGCACTCGTCCGATGATCATCCCGGTCGTCATGGAGGTTTAGTTTGGCGCGCGGATCTGCACAAAACGCCAAAGGCAATAAGGCCAATAACCAACCGGCATCTGCTAAGGGTGCCGGTTCCTATCTTCGTGCCAATAAGGGCCACGAGGCCGACTTCGACGATTTTGAGCCCCTGGTCGAGCCCTCGGCCAACCGCGATATTGCCGGCGTGGTCATCGCCGTTTTGGCGATTGCGTCCTTCATTGCCGTGATTTCTCCGGCAACAGCACCCGTTACGGCTGCGGTTGCCGGTTTCTACCACCTGGGCTTTGGTCTGGGCGCCTACGTGCTGCCGATCGTCATTTTGCTGTTTGCCGCCACGCTCTTTTTAGGCGAGGACTCGCCGCTCAACATTCGCTCGGTCGCGGGCGGAGCCGTGGTCTTTATCGCCGTTGTCTCCATTCTTTCGCTGATGGTGCCGGGTACGAGCGACTCGTGTGACCTTATGTTCACGCCGCAAAATCTGTCCGCCTCGGGTGGCTACATCGGTGCGTTTATTGCGAGTGCGCTGCAGAATGCCCTGGGTAAGCCTATCGCGATGGTGGTCCTGTTGGGTCTGGCCGTCGTGGGCCTGGTCATCATCGGCTTTTCGGTGGGTGGCGTGCTGCGCTCTGCTCGCGACTGCGCGGCCGATTTTGCCGAGCGCCGTCGTGCCGATGTTAACGCGAGCCCGTGGGGTGACGACGAAGCCCTGTCGGTGCCCGGCGTTGCCCGTCCGCACCTGAGCATTCTTCGTCAAAAGGGCTCCGATGCTGCCGTGACCACGGTTATGGGCAACGATGTGGACCCGGTTTTGGACGATGACGACGAGGACGAGAATCCGTTTGTCGACGTGTCCGAGTCGGTTGAGGCTGAGCGCGCTAAGACGACGCTGCTGCCGCGCCGCCATGCCAAGAAGGGCAAGGCTGCGCCTAAGCTCAATACAAGCGAGCCCGACCCGTCTTGGTCCGATAGTGAGATTGAGCTCACCGAGGGCGATGACGAGGATGACGAGGCTCCGATTGAGACCGCAAAGACAGCTTTGCTGCCGCGCCGCCATGCAAAGCACGACCAGGTAACCGGCCAGCTTTCGATGGAAGACGATCCCGATAAGATTGACGAGTCCGAGCCGCCGTTTGCCGTGAATCCTGTCTCGGCTGCACCTCAGATTCCCGACTTCTTGAAGCATCCCAAGGTTGCCGATGCGCCTGCCTCGAGTGCTGTCAAATCGGCTGCGGCTAGCGATGAGGGAGCGGACGGCGGCGCCGCAGATAAAGAGGGCGAAGAAGAGGATGGCCTTAAGCTTCCGCCGCTCGAGATCCTGCGCGCCAACCCGCAGTCGGCATCCTCCGCGTCTTCTGACAAGGAACTTGAGCAGACTGCCGAGTCGCTTCAGTCCACGTTGCTTGAGTTTGGCCGCAGTGCCCGCGTGGTCGGCTGGATCGCCGGCCCCACGGTGACGACCTTTAAGCTGCAACCTGGCGAGGGCGAGCGCGTGAGCAAGATTTCGAGCCTCGAGGACGATATCGCGCTTTCGCTCGCTGCTCAGTCGGTGCGCATCTTTGCCCCGATCCCCGGTACCTCGCTTGTGGGTATCGAGATCCCCAATCGTAAGCGCCAGAACGTCAACCTGGGCGACGTACTTCCCTATGTGAAGGGCGGTCCGCTCGAGCTGGCCATCGGTCGCGATGCCGAGGGCACGCCGGTCGTCGCCGACCTTGCCAAGATGCCCCACCTGCTGATCGCCGGTACCACGGGTTCTGGTAAGTCGGTGATGATCAACTCCATCATCACGACCCTGCTCATGCGCGCGCTTCCCGAGGACGTTCGCCTGATCATGGTCGACCCCAAGCGCGTCGAGCTCGCGGGCTATAACGGCCTGCCGCATCTCTATGTGCCGGTCGTTACCGAGCCCAAGCAGGCCGCGAGCGCTCTGCAATGGGCCGTGTCCGAGATGGAGCGTCGCCTGATGGTCTTCGAGCGCCTTAACGTGCGTAAGATCTCGACCTACAACGAAAAGCAGGCCGCCGGCGAGTTTGAGCATTACGATAACCCGCCGCAAAAGATGCCCTATCTGGTCATTATCATCGACGAGCTCTCGGACCTGATGATGGTCGCCGGTAAGGATGTCGAGGCCTCGATCGTACGTATTGCACAGCTGGGTCGTGCCGCCGGTATTCATCTTATCGTGGCCACGCAGCGCCCCAGCTCCAACGTGGTGACGGGCCTTATCAAGGCCAACATCACCAACCGCATCGCCTTTAACGTCGCCACGGGCATCGACTCGCGCGTCATTATCGACCAGATGGGTGCTGAAAAGCTCACCGGTTTGGGCGACATGCTGTTCTCCAAGGTCGATTGGGGCAAGCCTCGCCGTATCCAGGGCTGCTTTGTCTCGGACGACGAAATCAACGAGATTGTCGAGTTCGTTAAGTCGCAGAGCGAGCCCGACTACCACGAGGAGATCCTGTCTGCCGTGGCGCCCGCTTCCATGTCCATGGCGGGTGGCGGCGGCATTGTCCGCACCGGAGTCGCCGAGCCGCAAGACGACGATCCGCTCATTTGGGAAGCCGCCCATATTGTGGTGGAATCGCAGCTTGGCTCCACATCTGGCCTGCAACGTCGTCTGAAGGTTGGCTATGCGCGTGCCGGGCGTATTATGGACATGCTGGAAGAAAAGGGTGTCGTCGGACCGCCTGACGGTTCCAAGCCGCGTGAGGTCCTGTTGGACGAGGAGGGGCTTGCCGCGCTGGAATCTGTCGACGCCGAGATGGCACGTGAAGATCGTGAGTTTGGAGGATTCTGATGGCTGCACGCTTTGGTGACATGCTGCTCGAGCAGCGTCGCCGGATGGGCCTTTCCATTCAGCAGGTCGCCAATACCATCAAAATCAGGCCGCAGATCATCGAGTTTTTCGAGACCGGTAACTTTGCTTCGATGCCGCCGCGCGGCTATGCGCAGGGCATGATTTCGAGCTATGCTCGCTTTTTGGGCCTCAATCCGCGCGAGGTCGTCAATGCCTACTTTGACGACCTGATGGCATATGAGCGCGAGACGTCGCAGCAGGGCGGTCGTTTTCAGGACGCCGCGGGCTACGTCAATTCGCGTTCCTCGGTCGACAACGGGCGCTTCCTGATGGTTCAGGGCGGTCGTTCGACCCGCTATGGACAGCGTCCTCAGCAGGCCGGTTATATTACCGAGACGGGTTCAGGCGAGGAGATTCGCTCACAGCGTGACCGGTTCCGCAGTACGCCGATGCCCGAGGACCGCGCACTCCCCGCTGCCCGCGGCGTGGCGCGTGACCCTCGTGCCGGCTACGGCGACGGTGGCTATTCCGATCGCGGTTACCGTGGTGCCTCTACGGGACGCTCTCGCGGTGGCTATGCGGATGCCGATATCACGCAGGTGACGCCGCGTCTTCGCTCTCAATCACAGCCGTATGGCCAGCGCTCTTCGGCTCCGCGTTCGGGCCAGCGTGGCTATCAAGGCCGCGGTGAACTTGCGCCCCGCTCGGGTCAGCGCAGCGTTCAGGGCCAGGGTGGCTATCGCGGCCGTTCCGATAGCAATCGTGGTCGTATGCCTCAGGGAGGCGGCCGCAGCAGTTCCAGTCGTGGACGCGGCGGATCCCTTACTCCTCAAAACAACGGGCTCGATCCGCGTGTCGTCTACGCCGGCATCGGTGCCGTTGCGCTGCTGTTGATCGTGCTCATCGTGGTGCTTCTGCGCGGCTGCGCATCTTCGGCGACCGAGACCACGCCCGAGACGCCCACTGCTACCAAGACGACGACCAAGAAGTCTTCTAAGAAGACCGAAACGGTCGACGAGGACGAAGACACCGATGAAGCGACGGGTGAGTCGACTGATTCGGACGCTACCAAGACGACGGCTAAAAAGGAAGAGAACGAGGTAACGAAGGTCAAGGTCTCCGTTGCCAAGGGAAAGACCGCGTGGATTGAGGTCAAGGTCGACGGCAAGTCGGTCTATGGCGCCCAGGCGACTGGTCCCTTTGAGCAGGAGTACACGCCCGAGTCCTCGATCGAGATCACCACGTCCAAGCCTTCCGATGTCACCGTTACCAAGAACGGTGAAAAGGTCCGTTACGATACCAAGACCTCCGGCGTGGCGCGCGTGACGATCACCGTTCCCAAGAAGGAGACGACTGATTCCGAGAATGGTGAAAGTTCTGATGGTACCGACACCACCGATGGTACCGATACCACCGACGGTACCGATGCCCAGTCCACGGATGGCGCCGATACCGCAACTGACGGTCAGACGCCCACCGATTCTACCGACTATTCGTACGATAGCTACTAAGCCACTCGTACGCGAAAGGAAACATCATGGCTAAAGATTCCAGCTTCGACGTCGTGTCCGAGGTCAACATGCAAGAGGTCGACAACGCCTTTCAGCAGACCACGCGCGAGATTTCTCAGCGCTATGACCTTAAGGATTCCGGCGCCACGATCGAGCTTTCCAAGGGCGACAAGCTCTTTACGATCAACGCCCCGGCCGACTTTGTCTCCAAGCAGATTGTCGACGTGCTGAGCTCCAAGCTCATCAAGCGCGGCATCGACCTCAAGGCTGTCTCGTGGGATGCTCCGCAGGCGGCATCGGGCGGCACCGTGCGCGTGCTCGGCCATATCGTCGAGGGTATCGACCAGGCGACCGCCAAGAAGATCAACAAGGACATCAAGGACCAAAAGCTCAAGGTCAAGGTGACCATAGAAGCCGACAAGCTGCGTGTTTCCTCTGCTTCGAAGGACGCGTTGCAGACCGTGATCCAGTTTCTGCGCGACCAGGACTACGGCCAGCCGCTGCAGTTCACCAACTACCGCTAATATCATTCGAAAGGACCGCTCTCCAACATGGATACACCGTTGGGCTCCGTGCTCTACATCACCCTCGGCTGCGCTAAGAACGAGGTTGACACCGACCGCATGCGTTCTCTTTTGACCGCCGCAGGCTACGAAGAGGCATTCGACCCGCAGGATGCCGATATCGCCATCGTCAATACATGCTCGTTCCTCGCCTCCGCAACGTCCGAGAGCATCGAGACCACGCTCGAGCTCGCCAACGAGGTTCAGGACGGCGTTCGTTCTTGCCCCATCGTCATGTGCGGCTGTGTGCCGTCGCGCTATGGCGACGACCTGCCTGACGAGCTGCCCGAGGTCGCTGCCTTTGTGAAGGCCGACGAGGAGGACGGCATCGTAGCGGTCATCGATGGCGTGCTGGGTGTCGAGCGTGAGATCGCAGCCTATATTCCGCAGGTCAAGCGCACTGTCGAGGGCGCTGTCGCCTACGTCAAGATTTCCGATGGCTGCAACCGCTTCTGCAGCTTCTGCATGATTCCCTATATTCGCGGTCGCTATCATTCACGCAATGCCGAGAGTATTATCTCCGAGGTGCGCGACCTGGTTGCCGGCGGTGTGCGCGAGATCGTGCTGATCGGCCAGGACACGGGAATTTGGGGCACCGACTTTGCCGACGAGGACGTCGCCGAGGGCTCGCCGCGCAATCTGGCGCAGCTGCTGCGTGCCGTCGCCGAGGCCGTGCGCCCGCAGAACGTCTGGGTCCGTGTGCTCTACTTGCAGCCCGAGGGCATGACTGACGAGCTCATTGAGACCATTCGTGATACGCCCGAGGTGCTGCCCTATATCGATATCCCCGTGCAGCACTGCGACGCGCGCATCCTCAAGGCCATGCGTCGCTCCGGTTCGCGCCAGGAGCTCGAGGACCTGTTCCGCGACCTTCGCGAGCGCATCCCCGGTATCGTGATTCGCTCCACGGCCATGGTCGGCTTCCCGACCGAGACCGACGACGAGTTTCGTGATCTTATCGACTTTATGGACACCGTCGGCTTTGACTACACGAGCGTCTTTGCCTACTCGCAGGAGGAGGGCAGCCTGGCCGCTAAGATGGAGGGTCAGGTCGACGAAGAGGTCAAGCTCGAGCGCGCCCAGGAGGCCATGGACCTGGCCGAGTCGCTCGGTTTTGCCGCCACCGCCGCACATGTGGGCGAGCGCGCCCAGGTGATCGTCGACGGTATCGAAGAAACCGAGGACGGCGCCGAGCTGATCGGCCATGCCTGGTTCCAGGCGCCCGATTCCGATGGCGCGGTGCACTTGGATGCCAGCGAGGCATCTGTGGGCGATATTCTGACGGCCGAGTTTACCGATAGCTTCTGCTATGAGCTTATCGGCCATGTTGTGGAGTAGGAGAGCATCGTGGCAAACGAGAGCAATAAGGAACTGACGAGTGTTTGGACGCCCGCCAACATCGTGACGTGCGTTCGCATCGTTTTTATCCCGGTGTTCATGATCGTGTCGGCGCTTTCTCACACGAGTGTTGCCGGTACGGATTGGAGCACCTTCGACGGCCCGCTCGCCGCCGCTGCCTTCATTCTGTATGTGATCCTGTCGTGCACCGATAAGGTCGACGGTTATCTGGCGCGTTCGCGCAACGAGATCACCGACTTCGGTAAATTCTTGGACCCCATCGCCGATAAGCTGCTCGTGTTTTCGGCCCTGCTGCTGTTCTTGGATTTTGGCGCGGTGACCGTGTGGTCCGTGTTCATTATCCTGTTCCGTGAGCTTCTGGTGAGCGCCCTTCGCATGGTCGCGAGTGCGGCCGGTGTGGTCGTTGCGGCCGATAAGCTCGGCAAGTACAAGACGGCGACCACGATGGTCTCCATCTGCGGTTACCTGTGCGTTTTTGCTATGGCCGGCTTGCACCTTGGCCCGGTGGCGCTGACGCTCGGCATCTACTCGGTGTCGCGCTTCCTGTATGCCGTTGCCGTTGTCTTGACCGTTATCTCGGGCGCCCAGTACTTCTGGAACTGCCGCAAGATCGTCTTTTCGGTCTAGGTCCTGGTGGGTATGACGGACTCTTTTGAGCAGATTTTCGCACATAACGAGGAGTTGGCGCGCGATATCGTCGAGCGCGCGAGCGCTCGGGGTGTGACGGTTTCGACGGCTGAGTCGCTGACGGCGGGTATGATCGCCTCGACGATTGCGGATATCCCGGGCGCCTCGGCGGTGCTGCGTGGCGGTGCGGTGACCTACTGCGATGAGATTAAGCATCGCGTGCTGGGTGTTGAGCAGGAGACGCTCGACCGCTACACCGCGGTGTCGCATCAAACTGCGCGCGAGATGGCGTCGGGTTCGCTGGAGCTGTACCAGAGCGATATTGCAGTGAGCGCAACGGGTTATGCCGGCCCCGGCGGTGGTACTGAGGACGATCCTGCTGGCACTTTCTATATTGGTTGGGCACATCGTTCCGCCGATGGGGGAGTGCCGGTCGTGGACTCTGTGCGCTGCCACTATGAGGGCGACCGTTCGTGTGTTCGTGCCCATGCGGTCACGGAGGCATTGGGTCGCATTGTCTGCGTGCTCGATTCTATGGAATAGACGTGTTTTAAGGGGCCTCCGGGCCCCTTAATTGTGGAGATGGGGACCTCAGAAGAATTTAGCGTTTGTGCTGTTCATAGGTGTATTTTTGCCTGCCTTGTTCTTATTTGGCCCTTTATGGTCAAGCATTTGGTCAGTGTTTGGTCGGCTTTTGGTTGGGTTTTGGAAAGGTCGGCTGCATATGATTTATCTGAACGGTTGACCACGAACAGCCGTTCGTTTATTATCGATGCAGGTTGTTAAGAGGAGGGCTATTCATGGCCAAGAATTCAGGTCCCGTACGTACCGTTCATGCTCGCACGACGGGTAAAGAGCGCGATGAGATGATCGCCACCACCAAGGCCGAGATCGAGAAGAAATTCGGCCAGGGTTCCATCATGAGGTACGGCGACGGTGGCCCCGAGCTCGAGGTCGAGGCCATCCCTACGGGCGCTCTGGCACTCGATGCCGCGTTGGGTATCGGCGGCGTGCCGCGTGGCCGTATCGTCGAGATCTACGGTCCTGAGTCCTCCGGTAAGACGACGCTTTCGCTCGAGATCCTGGCCGAGGCCCAGGCAATGGGTGGCGTTGTGGCATTTATCGATGCCGAGCATGCGCTCGATCCCACTTATGCCGCGCGTATCGGCGTGGATATCGACGAGGTGCTCATTTCTCAGCCCGATACGGGCGAGCAGGCGCTCGAGATTGTTGACATGCTCGTGCGTTCCGGCGCCATCGATGCCATCGTTGTCGACTCCGTCGCCGCGCTGACCCCGCGTGCCGAGATCGAGGGAGAAATCGGCGACACTACGGTCGGTCTTCAGGCTCGCCTGATGAGCCAAGCGCTCCGCAAGCTCGCCGGCTCGCTGTCTAAGTCCAACACGACGTGCATCTTCATTAACCAGCTGCGTGAGAAGATCGGCGTCATGTTCGGCAACCCCGAGACCACGACGGGCGGCCGCGCCCTTAAATTCTTCTCTTCGGTGCGTATCGACATTCGCCGTATCGATAGCATTAAGCTTAAGGACGAGGTTATCGGTAACCGCGTGCGCGCTAAGGTCGTTAAGAACAAGGTGGCAGCTCCGTTCCGTTCTGCTGAGTTCGACATTATGTACGGTACGGGCATCTCTAAGGAGGGCTCGATTCTGGACATGGCTGTCGAGTGCGGCATCTGCAAGAAGATGGGCTCCTGGTTTGCCTATGGCGAGGACAAGCTCGGCAACGGTCGCGAGGCCGCCAAGGCGTTCCTGCGCGAACACCCCGATTGCGCCGACGAGATTGAGCATAAGGTCCGTCTTGCCTGCGGGCTTGAGTTTGATGACGATGCTCCGTCCGAGGTAGAGCTGACCGATCAGCCTGCGCCTGAGGAGTTTGACGAGCTTTACGCCATCGATGGTTCCGCCATGCTCGATGATGACGACGAGTAGCGGTTACGCTCATGTCGTATACGGTGACCGAGGCCACGGCCGTCTTTCCCGATAAGAAGGCGGCCTCCTCGTTCTCGAGCGGGTATGCGTCCAAAAAGCCTTGCGCACATATCGATTGTGAGCTTGAGGGCGGTTTTGAGCGGTCTATTTGGATTCCCGTGCGGGTCGCGCGCCTGTATGTCAAAAACCGCCCCGATCTTCCCTGTGATTGGGATAACTTTCGTGAGGCGGTGCAGCTCATCGAGCGTAAATGTGCACTTACCATGGTGACTGAGATGTTATCGCGCCGCGACCATGCGACGGGTGAGGTCCGTGACAAGCTGGCTCGCTACGGCTTTCACCAGCCCGCGATCGATTTCGCCGTCGAGCGCGCCACCGAGTATCGCTTTTTAGACGAGAACCGCTTTTGCTCGTACTTTATCGAGGAACGCAAGCGGCGCGGTTGGGGACAGCGCAAAATCGAGACCGAGCTCAAGCGACGTCATGTCGTGCTCGATGACATTCCCGGTTATCCCGAGGATTATTTTGCCGTCGAAGACGATTTGGCGCGTGCGTCAGCCCTGCTCGCCAAGCGGCGTGTTCCAGAGACGCGCGGATTCGAAAAACTGGTTCGGTTTTTGATGGGCAAGGGCTTCTCGTATCACATCGCCGCCGATGCCGTTAAGGCACGTCTCGATGCCGAATGCGAGGAATGTGCGCTTTAGGCGTATGCGTTTTGTGGCCCCGCCGCTCACCGCGTTTTAGCCGCCGTACTGGGGCCATTTATTTGACAGTTGTTGTGGTTCAACGTACGATAAACACTGTCATTTGCTTTGTGATATGTGCTCATCTGTGATGAGTTTGTTTATATGTTTATCTGTATCCGACCCGCATAAGCTGCGCCCATATTACTCAAATGTCGCGAGCCGTTCATAAGGACGGTTCGCTTTGTTGTGTAACGAATCCATAAAAAGGAGTGAGCATGCCTATCATTGCAGCGCTCGTTGGCATCGTTTTGGGTGCCATCGCCGCCATTGCCTACATGCGCACCGCCAAGCAGGGTAGTCTTCACGAGGCCGACGAAAAGATCCAGTCGGCACACGCACAGGCTGAGTCCCTGATCGGTGATGCAAAGCGTCAGGCCGAGACCCTCAAAAAAGAGGCTCTGCTCGAGGCTAAAGAGGAGATCATCAAGAACAAGCAGGCCGCCGAGGCCGAGGACAAGCAGCGCAAGAGCGAGATTCGTACGCTCGAGAACCGCGTGATGCAGCGCGAGGAATCCCTCGATCGCCGCAACGACGCTCTCGACAAGCGCGAGCATCAGCTGTCCAG
This sequence comes from Collinsella sp. CLA-ER-H5, assembly GCF_040092375.1. Taxonomy (NCBI): domain Bacteria; kingdom Bacillati; phylum Actinomycetota; class Coriobacteriia; order Coriobacteriales; family Coriobacteriaceae; genus Collinsella; species Collinsella sp. CLA-ER-H5. Next base: position 27,990 of record NZ_JBBNLR010000023.1, on the reverse strand, counting down.
TCAGGCCGGTCAGGTCGAGAAGCGCTCCCGTGAGCTCGAGGAGCTCTGCGCAAAGCAGACCTCCGAGCTCGAGCGTATCGCCGACCTTACCCGCGAGGATGCCCACAAGGAGCTCCTCGATAAGGTTCGCGGCGAGGTCACCCACGAGGCCGCCACGATTATTCGCGAGTCCGAGCAGCAGGTTCGCGCCGAGTGCCACAAGACCGCCCAGGAGATTCTGTCCCTGGCGATTCAGCGCTGCGCTGCCGACCACACTGCCGAGGTCACCGTTACCTCCGTGCACATTCCCTCTGATGACCTCAAGGGCCGTATCATCGGTCGCGAGGGTCGCAACATCCGGACCTTCGAGCAGGTTTCCGGCGTCAACCTCGTGATCGACGACACGCCCGAGACCGTCGTTCTTTCGAGCTTCGACCCGGTCCGTCGTGAGACCGCCCGTGTTGCCCTGGAGAACCTCATCGCCGACGGCCGCATTCACCCCGCCCGCATCGAGGAGATGTATCACAAGGCTGCCGACCTGGTTCAGCAGCGCGTGCGCGAGGCTGGCGAGCAAGCTGCATTCGATACCGGCATTCACGACCTGCACCCCGAGATCGTCAAGACCCTTGGTGCCCTGCGCTACCGTACCTCGTTTGGTCAGAACGTGCTTCAGCACTCCCTCGAGGTCTCTGACCTGTGCGGCGTAATGGCTTCCGAGCTTGGCCTGGACGTTGTTACCGCCAAGCGCGCCGGCCTGCTGCACGACCTGGGCAAGGCAATCGACCATGACGTCGAGGGCCCGCATGCCGTCATCGGCGCCGAGCTTGCCCGCCGTTATGGCGAGAAGCCCGTTATCGTCCACGCTATCGAGGCTCACCATGCCGACGTCGACCCCAACACGGTGCTCGATGTCCTGGTACAGGCCGCCGATGCTGTCTCTGCCTCTCGCCCCGGTGCCCGTCGCGAGTCTGCCGAGAACTACATCAAGCGTCTTGAGAAGCTCGAGGAGATCGCCAACTCCCATGACGGCGTCGAGCGTACCTATGCCATGCAGGCTGGTCGCGAGGTCCACGTCATGGTTCAGCCGGACAAGATCTCCGATGCCCAGTCCACGGTTCTGGCTCACGATATCGCCCATCAGATCGAGGAAGAGATGGAGTATCCCGGTCAGGTGCGCGTCGTCGTGATTCGCGAGAGCCGCGCTGTCGATATCGCTAAATAACATGAGCGACGCGAACGAGCTCATCTCATTTATCGCGTCGATGTCGGGGGAGGGCAACCTTCGCGTCGAGGAGAACCTTGGCGAGGGGTATGTCCGCCTCCGCGTTTCGGAGGCCGAGCGGCGCCAGGCAAAGCACGACATTCAGCATGTCGAGGATATCGTCATCGAAATGCTCCGTAATGCTCGCGATGCCGGCGCCGACAAGATCTTTCTCGCCACGACCAAGGAAGATGGCGTCCGCACGCTTGTCTTTCTGGATAACGGCTCGGGTGTTCCGCAGGATATGCAAGAGCAAATCTTCGATGCTCGCGTTACCTCCAAGCTCGAGAGCATGAAGATGGACCGTTGGGGCGTTCACGGTCGTGGCATGGCATTGTTTTCGATCAAGCAGAACACCGACGAGGCCCGTGTGGTCACGTCCGGTGTCGATCTTGGTTCAGCCTTTAAGGTGAGCGTTGCGGCCGACCGCCTCAGTGAGCGCGCCGATCAGTCCAGCTGGCCCCAGGCCGTCAAGGACGAGGACGGACGTTATGTCTGTGCTCGCGGTCCGCATAATATTATTCGCGCTGCCTGTGAGTTTGCGCTCGAGGAGTTGCGTGGTTGCGATGTCTATCTTGGTTCTCCGTCTGAGATTGCCGCGACCCTTTATGCTCAGGCGTCAAGCCGGCTCGATACGTCGCGTCTCCTGTTTATTGATGACGAGAGCGAGCTTCCGGTTGTCGATCGTTTAGGCCTTGCCTCTGATGCCGAGGACTTTATCCGCATCTGTTCGGGTTTGGGTCTTGAGATGTCCGAGCGCACGGCACATCGCATTTTGGCAGGGCAGATTAAGCCCGTTCGCGGTGTGACCGCGCGTTTGCTGCGCGAGCGTGATTCTTCCTCGCATGCGCCGGCTCCTGTCGATCTTGCGAAAGATCGTCGCGGGCTACGTATTGCCAAGGATGACATGGCACAGTTTTCGCGTGCTGTGGAGCGCGACTTTAATGACCTTGCCGCCCGGTACTATCTCAACCTTTGCGGCGACCCAAAGATTCGCGTTTCGCGTGATCGAATCACCGTGACCTTCGATCTTGCCAAAGAGGAATAGTGCCTTTACCGAGTCCACTCGGTACGATAAAGTTATTGCAGTTAAAACGTACTTTTAAACGCAGGAGTTTCTTCATGGATTGCCTGAAGGTATCAAGCAAATCATCGCCCGCGTCCGTTGCCGGCGCCATCGCCGGCATGGTCAAGGATGGTGTACCCGTCAACATCCAGTGTGTCGGCGCCGGTGCGGTCAACCAGGCCATAAAGGCCGTGGCTATTGCGCGCGGTTTTTTGATTCCAACCGGATTTGATATTTCCTGCGCGCCCGTGTTCTCCGACATCCTTATTAACGGGGAGTCGCGCACGGCCATCCGTCTTTCTATTTACGTTCACCAGATCAATCGAGCTGCTATGGATAACGTCGTCATGGATGATGTTAAGCCTGTGGCATAGCTTCTGCTTGCCTCGATTCGCCCCCCCCCTCTCCCCATCGTTAGGACTTATGCACATGGACCAGCGTTCCGTACGCGATATTCTTGCCGGTAAAACCTACTTTATCCGCACCTTTGGCTGCCAGATGAATCAGCACGACTCTGAGCGCGTGAGCGGTCTGCTCGATTCGTATGGTTGCCTCATGGCGCTCGATCCCGAGCATGCCGATATTGTTGTCTTCATGACATGCTGCGTACGCGAGGCCGCCGATACTCGCCTGTACGGTCAGTGCAATTCCTGCAAAAGCCTGCCGCCTTCGCCTTCGGGCAAGCGCGTGGTTGCCGTGGGTGGCTGTATCGCGCAGCGTGATGGTGAGGGCCTGCTCACCAACGTCGATAACGTCAATGTCATCTTTGGTACGCATTCCATCGCGCATGTGGCCGAGCTCATTGCCGAGGCGTTCCTGGACGGTAAGCGTCATATCCGCACCAATGAGCATGAGGATACGGATGCCATGAGCATGCCGTGGCATCGTGAGACCCAGTATCACGCCTGGGTGCCCATCATGACGGGCTGCAATAATTTCTGTACCTATTGCATCGTGCCGTACGTGCGCGGTCGCGAAAAGAGCCGCCCCTTCGAGGAGATTGTCGACGAGGTGACCGGTCTGGTGCGCCAGGGTGTGCGCGAGATCACGCTGTTGGGCCAAAACGTTAACTCATATGGTCGCGATCTGTTTGGCAAGCTGCGTTTTGCCGATTTGCTGCGCGCGGTGGGCGATACGGGCGTCGAGCGCATCTTCTTTACCTCTTCTCATCCTAAGGATCTGCTGCCCGAGACCATCGACGCTATGGCCGAGACGCCCGCCGTCATGCCGCAGCTTCACTTGGCCGTTCAGTCGGGCTCCACGCGCATCCTCAAAGAGATGAATCGCCGTTATACACGCGAGGACTATCTGGGCCTGGTCGATCGCATTCGCAATCGCATGCCCGATATCGCGCTCTCGACCGACATTATCGTTGGCTTCCCGGGCGAGACTGAAGAAGACTTTGAGCAGACGCTCTCACTTGCCGAGACGGTCCGCTATGCTCAGGCCTATACCTTCATCTATTCCAAGCGCGCCGGTACCCCGGCTGCAGAGATTGACGACCCTACGCCGCATGAGGTTATTCTCGAGCGTTTCAACCGCCTGGTTAAGGTTATCGAGACCACGGCACACGAGTATAACCAGGGTGAGCTTCATACTGTGGTGCCGGCGCTCATTGAGGGAACGAGTAAAAAGAACGACGCGGTCCTGCTGGGCAAGAGTCCCAAGAATCAGACCGTGCATGCGCCTATCCCCGAGGGTTACAGCATCGATCAGCTTGTTGGCAAGATCGTTGATGTTGACGTTGACGTTGCCAAGACCTGGTATTTATCCGGCTCCGTTGTGGGCGAGCCGCGCTAATGGTTTCTCCCGGGACAGGTCTTTCCGCCGTTGCGATCGTCGGTCCGACGGCGGTTGGTAAGAGTGATGTTGCCGACCGTTTGGCAGCTCGTCTTTCGTCCGAAGTGCTGTCGTGCGATGCGATGCAAATCTATCGCGGCATGGACATCGGTACCGCAAAGATGGCGCCCAATGAGTGTACGGCGCCACTGCGTCTCGTCGACATTGTAGAGCCGGGTGTGGCATATTCTGCTGCGCTTTATCAGGCTGACGCTCGCGCGCATGTTGAACGTCTCCTTGGTTCGGGTTGCCTGCCTGTTTTTTGCGGAGGTACGGGGCTGTATCTCAAGGCTGCCCTTGATGAGATGGACTTTCCCTCGGGTGAACTTGAGGACGATCGCCGTGCGGGCTATCAGGAGCTTGCCGAGCGTATTGGTGAGGAAGAACTGCATGCCCTGCTTGCCGAGCGTGATCCAGAATCGGCTGCTGTTATTCATCCCCATAACGTGCGTCGCGTGATTCGCGCGCTCGAAATGCACGATGATGGCGTCTCCTATGCGCAGCAAAAGTCGCAGTTTAGTGTTCCGCGCGAGCATTATCACGCTCTGTGGTTTGGTCTGACGCGTAATCGCGAGGTGCTCTACGAGCGCATTAACCTGCGTGTCGATCTGATGTTTGAGCAGGGCCTTGTCGATGAGGTCCGCGGTCTTATGGGCCAGGGGCTGGGAGATGCCCTGACGTCGATGCAGGCAATTGGCTATAAAGAGATCATCGATGCTTTCAATGGTGTGATGAGCATGGATGAGGCTCGCGAACTCATCAAGATGCGTTCGCGTCGTTATGCCAAGCGTCAGCTTTCGTGGTTTAAGCGCGATGACCGTATCGTGTGGTTTGATATGGATGAATGTACGATCGATGAGCTCGTTGAGGATATCCTGCATCGTATTGAGGCTGCCTAATGGCCCGTTTTCCTCTTGTTCCCACGGCACCCGAGCCCGAGCGTGCCATTTTGGTTGGTGTTGAATGGCGCGACAATGCATGGCCGCTCGATCGCTCACTTGATGAGCTGGAGCGCCTTGCCCACACGGCTGGTGCCCAGTGCGTGGCACGCTTATCGCAGCGTTTGGTAAAGCCGTATCCTAAATCGTTTATCGGTTCCGGTAAGGTTGAAGAGCTGTGCGGCCTGGTACATCGCATGGATGCCGATGTCGTTATTTTTGACGACGACCTGACGCCCTCGCAGCAATCCTATTTGGAGAAAGCCGTGGGCGAGCCGGTAAAGATTATCGATCGTACTGCACTGATCTTGGATATCTTTGGCCTGCATGCTCAGACGCGTGAGGGACGCCTACAGGTACAGCTGGCGCAGCTTCAATATCTGTTGCCTCGTCTGCGCGGCATGTGGAGCCATCTCGCCAAGGAACAGACGCGCGGCGGCATCGGCTCACGCTTTGGTCAGGGCGAAAGTCAGCTCGAGGTCGACCGTCGCCTCATTCGTAATAAGATCGCTGCGCTTCGACGTGAGATCAAGCAGGTTGAACAGCGTCGTGATGTTCAATCCAAGAGTCGTATTGAGTCACCGGCGTTTCGCGTCGCGTTAGCCGGTTATACCAATGCCGGTAAATCGACGTTGCTCAATCGTCTGACCGGCTCTACGGTACTTTCGCAGGACAAGCTGTTTGCTACGCTCGACCCGACGACGCGTTCATATCGCCTGCCTGGCGGTCGCGGCATGACGATTACCGATACCGTCGGCTTTATTCAAAAGCTGCCGCATGGTCTGGTCGATGCCTTTAAATCGACGTTGTCTGAGGTGTTGGGTGCCGATTTAATTCTCAAAGTCGTGGATGCGTCTGATGAGGACTATGAGCGACAGCTTGAGGCTGTCGACCGCGTGCTTGATGAGATCGGTGCCGGAGAGCGTTTAACGCTTACGGTGTTCAATAAAATCGATCTTCTCGATAGCGTCGATCGATTGAGTTTCCGTCGTCGTTATCCGGAAGCTGTTCTGTTCTCGGCCCAAACGGGCGAGGGGCTCGACGATCTCGTCGATCGCATTGCTCGCGAGGCGGCCGCCACCGATGTGCTGCTTTCCGCCGACATTCCATATCGTGAAGGTGCACTCATCACAGTCGTGCATGAGCAGGGGACCCTTTTGCACGAGGAATATCTTGAGGATGGCGTTCGTATTGTGGCGAAACTGCCGGCTCGTATTGCACCGCGGCTCGAGCGTTATCGCACCGAGTAGGCGAGCTCCAAAATGCCCAGTATGATGGGCTGATGTAGCAGATAAAAGGGGAGTGCATGACGTCCAAGGCTGGCGAGCGCCGGCAGGGGGTTGGCGTAGGCCCAGCTTGGGGCGGGATGTTCGCATCTTTGAGCGGTGCGCGCAGCAAAGTATCCTGTGAGATACATGAATATGAACGGGATGATTGGATAATAGTCGCCTGAAACAAACCGGGGGCCGGGAAATCCTAGCCACGCCAAATAGGGGAATGAATAGGTCGATTTCGGGATGCCCCATGTCGCCGCGAAGAGAGCGAGGCATATCGCAATGCCCCACGTGCTGGGCACTTTCTTAAGCATCGGTCGTGCTACGGTTGTCACAGCGGTACACGCCGCCATGCAATAAATGATGCCAAAGTTCACTGAATCGTCGACCGATACGAGCGTTGTTGCGATCCAGACGACCAAAGCTGCGGCAGCGTACTTGGCCGCTCGTTTGGCATTGTTGCGTGAGAGCGTGCACATCCAACCCGCGATAAACAAAAATACCCAGCTGATGCTGGCGCGCCAGATGTCTTGAAAGACGGTCTGGGTAAACCAGGGCATATCCCAGTCGTACAGGTAGGCGAGATCGTAGCAAGCGTGAAAACCTGCCATTGAAATCATCGTAAACCCGCGGACGGTATCAAAGATGGTGATGCGTTTTTGCATTACAAGAACCGGCGCATCAAGCCGACGACTTTGCCCAAGATAACGGGATTCGTTGCATAGATAGGCTCCATGGTGTCATTCTCAGGCTGCAGGCGTACGCGTCCCTGCTCCTTGTAGAATGTCTTGACGGTCGCTGAGCCATCAATCATGGCCACGACAATTTCGCCGTTCATGGCACTCTTTTGTTCACGGACGATGATGTAATCGCCATTGAAGATGCCGACATTGATCATTGAGCTCCCATGCACCTCAAGGATAAAGGAACCCTGATCAGTGGCGATTTCGGTCGGGATAGTAAAAGTGTCTTCTATATTCTGCTCGGCCAGAATGGGAATCCCAGCCGCGACGCGACCAACGAGCGGTAGCGAGACCGTTCCGCGAGGTGCGGTGGGCTCGTCAGATTTAGAAATTGAGACAGAGGAACCGTCCTCGTTAAAGAGTTCCAGGGCGCGCGGTTTGGTGGCATCGCGCTTGAGTAGCCCGCGCGCCTCCAGGGCAGATAGATGGGCGTGCACGGTGCTGGGGGAGGAAAGGCCCACGGCAGAAGCCATCTCGCGCACGCTGGGCGGATAACCTTTCTCCTGCTGATATTCCTTGATGAAGTCGTAAATTTGCTGCTGACGCTTGGTAATTTTGCGAGCCATCAGGGCATCCTCTCTACCCATGTCAAACAAATGTTCGAATTTTGCTTGACAGGAACAACTGTTCGAAGATAATAATAACCGAACATTCGTTCTCGCGCTAGACATTTTTGTCCGCGCGGCTTGATAAAACTGTTCTCAGCAAAACACGCGAGAGGAGAACATGATGAACGCAACGAATATGGTCCAGGGAAACCTTGCCCTTAAACTCGAGACGCCTGCAGAACCCACTTTTACGGTTGTTCAGGGTGGCCGCTCCGGCTTTCAGCCTTTGACCGTAAAGTCTGCTCGCAATCAGCAGGCTGTAGTTGCGCCGGCCCGCGTTGCCCTGAAGGTTCCGACGATTGTCGCCGTTGCCGTTGCGCTTACGCTCTTCGTTGTCCTCGCTACGTCGGTCTTTAGCGCTCGTCACGCCGCGTATGCCGAGTCCGTTTCCAACGTTACCTACGAGACTATTCGCGTTCAGCCTGGTGATTCTCTTTGGTCGCTTGCCGAGGAATATCCTATCAAAGGCCTTTCCACGCAAGAGACTTCCGACATGATCCGTAACGTCAATCATCTGGAGCATGGTTCGCTCGCCGCCGGTGCGCATCTTAAGGTTCCTGCTCGTTCGTAATCATTATCGCGCTGCGCATGGTACCCTTGTTATCGTTTAAGAGGAGGTACCATGCGCTGTCCCAAATGCGGCAAGGCACATACCCGCGTCGTTGATTCTCGTATGCAGGAGTCAAATAACACCATTAAGCGCCGTCGCGAATGTTGCTCGTGTAACTATCGCTTTACAACGTTTGAGCGATGCGAAGACCCAATCGAGGTCATTAAGTCAGACGGAACCAAGCAGCGGTTCGATCGCAATAAGCTGCTCGTCGGCTTGATGCGCGCCACCATCAAGCGCGATATCGACACTAAGAAGCTCAATGAGATTATCGACGACATCGAGGTCGAGCTGCGCTCTCGCACGCTGACGGCCGTCACGTCCCATGAGTTGGGTGACATGGTGCTCAAGCGCTTGGCCAAGATCGACAAGGTGGCCTACATCCGTTTTGCCTCGGTCTACCGCGATTTCAAAGACGTCGATGAGTTTCTGCTAGAGCTCGACAAGCTAAGGTGATTCCATGTCCAACATTACCGTCAACATAAAGCGTCTCGACCCCACCGTCGAGCTTCCCAAATACGCCCATCCCACCGATGCCGGCTTGGATCTGCGCTCCAACGAGGACTGCGTCCTGAAGCCCTTCGAACGCCGTCTGGTCTCTACTGGGCTGGCCATCGCCCTGCCCGATGGCTACGCCGGCTTCGTCCAGCCCCGCAGCGGCTTGGCCATCAAGCAGGGCCTGTCTATAGTCAACACGCCGGGCCTCATCGACGCCCACTACCGAGGAGAACTCAAAGTCATCCTCATTAACCTAGACCCCACGAACAACATCCAAATCAACAAAGGCGACCGCATAGCCCAACTCGTCATCCAAGAAGTCCCCACGGTCAACCTCGTAGAAGTAGAAGAACTAGACGAAACCGACCGAGGCAAAGGAGGCTTCGGCTCCAGCGGCGTCGCCTAGGGACGCTCGTATTCCTCCCGCCCGCCTCTCACACATATCATTCCATGCTCAAACATTCTCGCTTCGCAGGGGCGCACGGATCCCGCTTTCGCCTGAGCCCCATACATATCATCCCGTGCTCAAACATTCTCGCTTCACTGCGAAACTGCGCGCGGGACGATATGTATGGGGCTCAGGCGAAAGGGCTCCATGCTTGACATAAAACAATCTTTCTAGTTAGCCGATGCGATAAAGGGATGCCTCCTTTGTCGCATCGACTAACTCTATTTATATTTTCCTGTTTTACCTTTGCAGGTTCTAATGGAGGGGATACCGAAGTAGCTGCTAGTAAGTAAACGTAGCTGTTCAGCGGGAGCCGCCCATATATCGTTCCACGCGCAGTTTCGCAGCGCAGCGAGAATGTTTGAGCATGGAATGATATATGGGCGGCTCCCGCTGAACAGCGGACTTTCGTCTACCTGATATGAGCAGGTTTTCCGCCCCAGTAGAAGCGGCAGAAGGCTCGTTTACGTTTTTGGGGTTTGCCTACGAGCTCCATGGCTGCGATGGCGATGTCCTCGGCTGCGCGGGGGCGGCGCAGCACTTCGCCATTGATGAGCAGTGCCTTGAGCGACTCTGGATGATCGTGGAGATGGCGCAACGTCACGATGAGTTCACGTGCGGTGGTGACATGCATGCTGGCGCCCATGCCGGTGAGCATCGTGGTGTTGGCCTTTTCCTGACCGTATGATTTGCCCAGCAGGATCATCGGCAGATGTGCGCATAGGCACTCGGTGACCGTGAGTCCGCCCGATTTGAGGATTGCCAGGTCGCAGCCGTGCATGAGGGCCGCCATGTCGTCCACGTAGTCCAGAACCGTGACGTTGTCGAGCTTCATGGCGTCGAAGAGCGTCTTGAGGCGGGTGGCGTATTCCTCGTCCTTGCCCGGCAAAAAGACAAAGTGCATGTCCTCGAAGCTGCGCAGGAAGGGGAGTGTGCGGTCCATCTCCGCGCGAAAGCGAACGTACGGTTGAGGCAAACTGGCACCGGCCATCACCAACACAACGGTCTTGTCAGCGGGGAGATTGAACTTCTCAAGTTCTTCCTCGCGATTGTAGTCCGTATCAAACCCGGCGCGAATGGGGATGCCTGTAATGCGGATTTTGGTCTCGGGAACCTTACGGGGGCGAAGTGTCTCGGCCATAAATTCGTTGGCTACGCAGAACAGGTCGGTGTCCTTGTGGGGCCAAAAGCCTTCGACTTCATAGTCTGTTGGTACGCAGATGACCGGGTAATCGATACCCGTGATGACGCGGGCGCCCACAGCAACATTGGCTGCCGTAATGTGTGTTGCAACCACGGCTATGGGCCTGCGGCTGCGGACATATTCATTGAAGGCGGGGAACATAATACGCGACCATGCCGTGCCGCCACCCCAGAGAAGATGCCCCGTAAGCGTATATCGCCAGGTCAGGTCGTAAATGGGGCGCGTGGCTCCCGTAAAAGAAGCCGCGGTCTTATTGCCGTCGAATTTAATACGTCCAAAATCAAGGATATCGAGCACTTCAATCTCAACATCCTCGGGGATGCCATTGGTGCCGCGGATGAGGTCGAATGCCTGCGCAATCGCATTTGCAGCGGCTTTGTGGCCCGAGCCGACGGAGGCGTGCACGATGGTCACGAGAGGTTTTTGCTTCGCCAAGAGCGTGGTTTGCTCCGATTGGGGAGTGCTGTGCGTGAGCAGGGGAGCGTCGTCGCTCGTCTGCGTTTGATCCATCGATAACTCCCCTTAATCTTTGTTTTGCAAAGAATCATTGTAGTGCATGAGTGTCACGTTTGCCTAAATTTGGGTATGAGCGCAAAGAACGCCAATCTTTCGACAGGAGGTCTCTTCATGACTACCCATCAGCCGATCGATGTTGCTATTATCGGTGGCGGCCCCGCGGGCTATGCTGCCGCCATTTACGCTGCGCGCTCCAACCTAACGACGACCGTGATTGAACAGGGCATGTCGGGAGGGCAGATCGCCACAACCAATGAGGTCGAGAACTATCCGGGCATTCCGCTCTTGAGTGGCGCCGAACTCGGCGAGCGTTTTCAGCAACATGCAGAGGGCCTGGGAGCACAGGTTGCATGGAGCATGGTTACGGGTATCGATTACGATGCCGATACAGCGCTGTTTACGGTGCATCATGATATGGGCGATACGCTGGCTTCGAGCGTTATCGCTTGCATGGGTGCCACGCCGCGATCTGCTGGTTTCGTTGGCGAGGATACGTATCGCGGTCGTGGCGTTTCATATTGCGCAACATGTGACGGCATGTTCTTCCGCGGCAAGCAGGTCTTTGTCATCGGCGGCGGCAATGCTGCCTGTGAGGAAGCTCTGTTCTTGTCAGAAATTGCCAGCAGCGTGACCGTCGTTTTGCGCCGCGATCAGTTCCGTGCCCCCGATGGTGTGGTTCAAAAAGTTCTTGCAAAAGATAATATTTCAGTTAGGTACCAAACTAGTATTGTGGAGCTCTCCGGCGAAGTCATGCCAACGACGATTACCTTTAAGGACAATGCATCCGGCGAGACTCATACCGAGTCATTTGAGCCCGGCTCGTTTGGCATCTTTGTCTTTACCGGAACGCAACCCCATACCGAGCTTGTTGAGCATCTAGTTGATTTGGCGCCTGATGGCGGCATTCTGACTGATGAATCCATGGCGACCCGCACGCCAGGTCTATTTGCCGCTGGCGACATCCGTTCCAAGCGTTTACGCCAAGTTGTGACCGCCGTTTCTGATGGAGCCATAGCGGCAACCAGCGCATACGCATTTCTCCGTGGATAAGTACGATAATATATCTTATGTAAGGTTGCTATCTTTAAACATAGTGGTTGGACGGTGCAACAATGTGCTGTCCAACCACTTTTACTTAGCGGCTATGTGGTATGCAAAACTAGATAACCTAGAATACAATATAGTAAACGAACGGAGGACCCTTATGAACCACGTTAAACATGTTATCCCGATGTCCGATACATCGGTCAGCATTAAGCCGGAGGATATTCAGCCGACGGTGCTGCCGGATGCATTTATTCAGTCCGATATGGTGGGTAAACTTAACGCGTTGAGCCTGCCACGCTATGACCAGTTGCCCAACGTAACGCTCTATCGCGATCAGGTTATTGAATATGTTGCGCTGTGGATGGAGCCGCTTTCGATTTGCGTTGAGCAGCCCGTTATCACGCCTTCGATGATCAATAACTACGTGAAGGTCGGCCTCATTCCTGCTCCGGTTAAAAAGCAGTATGGCCGTGAGCAGATTGCGCGTCTCATCGCCATTTGCATCTTTAAGCAGGTGCTGCCCATCGCTGCGGTTCAGGCGCTCTTTAATATTCAGCGCTTGAGCTACGATGCTCCGACGGCCTTCGATTATGTAGTCGATCAACTTGAGGCATCGATTCGTGCGGCGTTTTCCGTCGAGCAGACTCCCGTGCCCGATACCGCACACCAGGTTACGCGCGAATCGCTGCTCGTACGCAGTGCGGTTTCGTCTTTTGTATCGAAGGCGTACCTGATGAGCTACCTAAAGTTCAATGGGTTTAATAGCTAACCGAGGTATAAGACCGGGCGGGATAAAGAGCCAAGGCTCCTTATCCCGCCCGTACGTTTGTCTAGTTGGATATTATCGGCCCGAAGCCACGCCCATGCCGTAGCCGATGATGAGGCCGTGCATCTCGGCATAGTAAGAATCTAGCCCGTTGCAGGGCATGATGATGGTCTTAGAGCCGGGCCAATGCTCCACAATGCGGCTGGCTAGTGCCTGGGCGCCCGTCTCATTCTCGACGTGGTCGATAACGACTTCGCCGCCAGTAAAGCCCTCGGCCTCCATGGTGTCGACAATCTTGGTGAGCATCTTCTTTTCGCCGCGCGTGTGCCCAACGAGTTCAATTTTGCCCGCTTCGCTCGCCGTGCCCAAAATGCGGATATTGAGCTTGTTGGCAATAACTCCGGCCGCCTTGGGGATACGTCCGGCCTTCGCAAGGTTTTCGTAATTGCATAAACTAAAGAGGATCTTGCTGTTTTGCTCGAGACTATCGAAGTAAGCGCAGGCGTCTTCAAAGGAAACGTCCGGGTTGCTCGCAAGATAGCGGTCGAACAGCAAGAAGATCAGATCCATTTTGCCACCCGCGGCTCGTGAGTTAACCAAATGAATCTGGCGGTTGGGCTCCTCGGCAAGCACCATGTCACGTGCGGTGGCCGCGGCATTGTAGCTTCCCGATACGCCCTCCGAGATGGGCATGCAGATCGTCTTGTCGGCAAGCTTAAAAAGTTCAGCCCACTCCCCTACGCTTGGACAGGCGCTCGAAGAAGCGCTCGACTCCGCCTGCACGGCGCAATTGAGCTCGTGAACATCGAGCGAGAGGTTATCAACAAATTCACGCTCCCCCACTCGGATCTTAAGGGGTGCAAATGCAAAGGTGGTATGAGGTGCGGTTGGTTGCCAATCGCGAAGATTGCAGCTCGAATCGGAGATAAGTGCCCAGCTCATTGAGGGTCCTTTCTAATTGTTCCCCAACAATTATAGCCATCTTTTTGATTGATTGGACGGCTATCTAGTTTTGAATACTAGATAGCCGTACTGATCTTATGGCAAACGGTTGGGGCAAAAAGAATGGGCCTCGTGATTCAAGATCGCGAGGCCCACGTTCGTTCGCTGCAGTAATAAAATTAGTAGCGTACGAAGATGTAGTTGTTGTTCATACCGGCTGCGACGGAGCTGATGATGACGCCCGTTTTGTAGTCGGAAGCATGAATCATCTGACCATTACCGATATAGATGCCGGTGTGGTAAGAGTTAACCACGACATCACCAGGCTGGGGATCGGACACGCGGGTCCAACCCATGAAAGTGCCGGTGGTGCCCAGACGGCAGTAGCGGCCCGTGAGGCAATAGCTTACAAAACCGGAGCAGTCAAAGCTGTTCGGACCAATGCCGCCCCAAGAGTAAGCGTATCCGAGCTTGCTGTAGGCGCGCGAAACAACGGAACCGCCGTCAACGGACTGGCTCGGTGCGGAAGGCGTCGGAGTCGGAGCGGGCGTCACGGGCTGCGGCGTGGGAGCAGGAGCGGGCGTAGGCGCGGGCGTGTTGCCGCCGCCGTTGTTGGTCGTACCGCCACCATTGTTGGTGTTTTCAGTCGTACCGGCGGTATCGTTGCTCACCGTGGCCTTTTCGGCAGTGCTGGCGTTGATACCGGCCTGCAGCGCGGCGTTGGCCTCGGCCTCGGCAGCAAGCTCGGCCTGCAGCTGAGAATCCAGGGAGTTCACGACACTCTGGGCCTCAGCCTGCTGGGCATTGAGCTCGTCGACCTTCTTCTGCGTCGCGGCGACGTTCTTCTCCTGCTCGGTCTGCTTATCGGTGAGCTGCTGCTTAAGGTCCTTGACCTCCTGAATGGTCTGGGCCTGCTTGTCGGACACCTTACCGTAGTAGAACAGACGGTTGAGCATGTCGCCCAGATCGTCGACGCCCGTCAGGACCTGAAGGAGACTCAGGCCGCCGGTCTTGTACTCACCGGCAACATAGCTCGAAAGCTTTGCCTGACCTTCGGCAATCTCTTGCTGCTTTTGCGTGATCTCGCCTGCAGTCTGATCAAGCTCCTGCGTCTGTGCGGAGAGTTCTTCATGAATTTGCTGGGTTTGGGTGCCAATCTGCTCGAGTTTAGTTCGAGCAGCGGCAAGGTCGGATGCGGTATCGGCGTAGGCCGGAGCCACGAGGCCCAGGCCCAAAACACAAGCGAGGGTTGCCGTAGCAGCGCAGCGTGCCATGTTTTTGTGCGTATTTGCTGTGCGCATGTAGCTTCCTTTCCGGTATCTAAGGGTAGCGGCTAGTCCACCGTTACCAGGCTAAAGAGCTCAACGTCCTCGTTAGAAGGCGTGAGCTTCTTGCGCGGGTTGAGAAACGCAAGCTCGAGGATACAACCGTAGCCCACAAGCTTTGCGCCCATATCTCGCACCAGTTTACCTGTTGCCTCGACGGTTCCGCCCGTCGCGACCAAGTCGTCCAGAATCAACACGGTATCTTTAGAGCTGATGGCATCGGCGTGGATCTCGATAGAATCCGTTCCATACTCGAGCTCGTAGCTCTCGCTTACCGTCTTGCGCGGCAGTTTGCCCGGCTTACGTGCGGGAACAAAGCCGGCACCCAGGGCGACGGCCACGGGCACACCGACCATAAAGCCACGAGCCTCGGGGCCGACGACCTTGGTAATGCCCATGTCGGCAAAATGCTCGGCCAAGGCATCCACCATGGCCTTCAGGGCCTCGGGATTGCCAAAGAGCGGCGTGATGTCCTTAAAGACGACTCCGGGCTCGGGATAGTCGGGGATATCGACGATATGAGATTCGAAGTCGTACATGGCGTGACCTTTCATGGATTGCCGGGTGAACGGCGGTTATTTGTCCGTGTTAGCAGACGAGCTATGCGAGGGGACGACGACCTTGGACGGCTGCACGAGCGACTCGTCGTGCGCGGCAACCGCGGGGACGCTTGCCCCATCGCTTTTAGCCTTGGTGGATTCAGAACGCGCGATCTCCTCATCGAGGGCATCGATGTCAGCGTCCTCGACCACGGCGTTGAGCGACTCAAAGACACGGTTCTTAAGTAGCGCGGTGTGCACACCCTCGGTGAGGTCGTGCAGCTTCTTAAAAG
The DNA here is from genome assembly GCF_040092375.1 of Collinsella sp. CLA-ER-H5. Lineage (NCBI taxonomy): Bacteria > Bacillati > Actinomycetota > Coriobacteriia > Coriobacteriales > Coriobacteriaceae > Collinsella > Collinsella sp. CLA-ER-H5. The sequence continues at coordinate 12,094 of NZ_JBBNLR010000023.1, read as the reverse complement.
CACGCTCGAGCTTGGCGTCGCGCTCGTCATCGGAAGTATCCATGCCGAGCATGCTCACGAGAACCTGCTCAAACATCGAAGACTCGCGGTTTGCCGACGATACGTACTGACGCAGGTTACGCGGCTCAATGTGGAAGCGCGACAGCTCCGAGCAGTAACGGATAATCGGGAAATCTCGGCCATCGACGAGCTCTCGGTTCTGCGGGCTCTTGATGATGCGGATTAGATCGTTCTCGGCAAGGGAGCGGATAAACGAAATCTCAACACCGAGCATGTCGGGGATCGTCTCGATAGGATGCAGCTTTTGCTTGGTCTCCTTGGGCTCCGTCTTAAGCGGAACATCGGACAGAAGACCCACCTCGTAAGCCAACGTGGAAAGGTCCGTTGCGTTTTCCAAGCGCTGCTTAATGACGTTGAGCGGCATATAGCGGGTCTTCTGCAGGTGCAGTATGACCTCGAGACGGTCAACGTCTTCCTTGGAGTACTGGCGATACCCCTTAGGCGTACGATGAGGGGTGATGAGCCCCTCATCTTCTAGAAATCTAATTTTTGAGTTCGATAGATCGGGGTATGCGCCTCGAAGAAGGTTGACGACTTGGCCGATACTCAGATAGTTGCGTTCGGCCATTACCTACTCACCGGTTTCGATGCGCTCCGGCGTGCTCTCGTGGTAGATGAGCGTGAACGTACCGATCTGAACGGAAGAGCCGTCGTGCAGCGGAGCACCGTTGACGATGGCGCCGTCGACCCAGGTGCCGTTGAGCGAGCCCAGATCCTCAATACGGGCGCCCAGGCCCTCGCGAATAATGCGTGCGTGGCTGCGCGAGACAGTCATGTCGTTGAGGAAGATGCCGTTCGCGGGATCGCGGCCGATGGTGGTCACGTCGTCCTCGAGCTCAAAGGCAGCTCCGGTCTGCGGGCCCTTGACGATGGACAGAACCGGAGCGGTGATGCGCACGTTGGCCATAAGGTCGGGAACGGTGACATCGCTCGAAGGAACACGGAAAACGCAGGTAGCGTCCGCGGTCTTATCGTTCTGAGGCATATTGTTAACCTTGTTGTCCATGACAACCCCTATCTAACGCGGACGTGCCGCAAAAAATGTACCGTACGTAATCATACCCCAATGAATCAGTCTTCGATTTCGGGGTTGAGAAAGTCGGTGTCCTCGTCCTCGGGATGCGCGATGGCCTGTTTAATGGCCATACCGCCCTTAACAGAGTAAATGACGGCGGTGAGCATGGAGAAAATCACGCCGCCATACACAAAGAAGATGCCGAGGGGCACCGAGCTGCCGTTGAGGCCCGGGAATGCCGTGAACGTGGCAGGCAGCAGATGCCAGCCGTCCACGACGGGGAACCCAAGCAGCATGAGCGAGAAGCCGGTCATGAGCAGCGCCGTTGCAATTTTGCCAGGAAAGACGACGTCAATGGGACGACGGTGATAATGGCGCACGATGAGCGTGCCGATGCCCAGGTAGATATCGCGGCCGATAATGAGCACGCAGACCCAGATGGGAAGCTCGCCGCGGACTACCAGGCCCAGCACGCCGGTAAACAGCAGCGCACGGTCGCAGATGGGATCCATGACCTTGCCGAGCCACGAGACCGTTTTGGTCATACGGGCAATCTGACCGTCCATCCAGTCGGTGGAAGCCGCGATGGCATAGATGACAATGGCGACGACACGGTTGTTGTCCGTCACAAACAAGTACAGGAAGACGAGCGTGAGGACCAGGCGCGTAAAGGTGATGAAATTGGAGATCGTAAAGATCTTATTCGACGGGTAATCGGAAGTGCCGATAAGCTCCTTTTTGATCTTCTTCTTGATGCCCACAGGACTCCCCCGCTGGTAAACGACAAAACTTTCGATACTATACCCGTTCTAGCGATGTCTATCCAGCGTAAGCATAGAGAGTCCAGACATGTGGAGGGCGCCTTTGGGCTGCGCTGGATTCTGCATTTGTGTACATCAGCCTCCAAAAGCGACATTTTTCGGCATCTTTGGTGGCTGGTGTACACGTTTTGATTCGGTGATTACATCGATCGGGAAAGTTGTTGCTTTAAGCAAATGCGTGCGGGTCGAGATTGGCTGGCACCAAAAGAGCCCATCGGCCGTTACGGCTTCGTTAGAAACGCGCCCCACCATGGATGGTGAACCCGAAAGGTAAGACGCGCGGGCACGGTGAATCGGCCCGCGCGCCCGGAAGAGAAAGGATAAACCCATGGGTTACATGCTCGAGACGCGCGGGCTCACCAAGCGCTTCGGCCGCGGCGACCAGGCGCAGGACGCCGTGGCCGACGTGAACCTTCATATCCGCGAGGGCGAGGTGTACGGGCTGCTCGGCCCCAACGGCGCCGGCAAGTCGACAACGCTTAAGATGATCTGCGGGATGCTGCGGCCGACGGCCGGGGAGATCCTCTTTGCCGGGCACGCTTGGCGCCGCGAGGACCTCTACGCAATCGGCAGCCTCATCGAGGAGGCGCCGCTCTACCCCAACCTCACCGCGCGCGAGAACCTGCGCGTGCGCACCACGCTGCTGGGCCTTCCCGAGAGCCGCATAGATGAGGTGCTCGCCGCCGTGGACCTCGCGGACACCGGGAAGAAGCGCGCCGGGCGCTTCTCGATGGGCATGCGGCAGCGCCTGGGGCTCGCGCTGGCGCTGATCGCCCGGCCACGCCTGCTCGTGCTCGACGAGCCCACCAACGGCCTCGACCCCATCGGCATCGAGGAGCTGCGCGACCAGATCCGCGGCTTCGCGGCGGCGGGTACGACGGTGATCGTCTCGAGCCATATCCTCTCCGAGGTGCAGCAGATGGCGGACACCATCGGCATCATCTGCGGGGGGCGCCTCGCCTACGAGGATGCGCTTCGGCCCGGGCAGGACCTCGAGGAACTCTTCATGAGCTTCTGCCGGGAAGGGCGACGAGCACGCGGGGAGGTGGCGGCATGACGGGCGAGAAAGGCGGCCTGCTCGCGGGCCTGCGCGCCGAGGCCCTGAAGTCGCGCCACGCGGCACCGGTTCGCCTGGCCGTGCTCATGGCGCTGCCGATGCCGCTGCTCGGCGCGATGCCCTACCGGGGCGTGCAGATCTTCAGCGCGTGGAACTACTGGTACGCGCTCTTCCTGCCTGTGTCTCTCTCGCTCGTGGTGGCGTGCGTCGCGCGGGCGGACGCTCGCACGCGGATGCGGGGGCTTCTGGGCCTGGGCTTCCCGCTCGGGCGCGCCTGGTGGGCCAAGGCGCTCTGGTGCCTCGCGCTCTGCACGCTCTCGAACCTCGTGGTCTTCGGCATCTACCTCGCGGGATCGGCGTTCTCCTCGCAGGGCCTCACGGCCGCGGGCACGCTCACGATGCTCCTCTGCGCGCTCGCCAACACGGTGACTGCGGCGTGGATGATCCCCGCAGGGCTCTTCCTCACGGCGCGGCTCGGAATGCTCGCGGGCATCTTCTGCCCGCTCGCCGCGCAGCTCGTGGGCGGGTTCGCCTGGTCGTTGGTGCCGCTGCCGCAGCTCTTTCCGCCGTCGGCGAGCATGGTCATCCCCACGAGCTTCATCCCCGTGCTGCCGAGCGGCGAGCCACTCGCGGCGGACATGGCGCTCGGCGGGGCGCTCGCGGCGGACGGCATGCTTACGCTGGCGGGCCTTGCGGTCAGCGCGCTCGCGTTCGCCGCGCTCACGGCGGCGGGCGCGGCCTGGTTCGCGCGCTCCGAGGAGAGGTGATGGCCATGACACGACTCTCCGACCCGACGCCGCGCATGACTCTCTCGCGGGCCCTGCTCTCCGAGGCCCTGCGCCTGACGCGCTCCCCGCTCACGGCGGTGCACCTCGTCTGCGGCCTGGCAGCCGGACTTGCCTGCGGCGAGTACTTCTCCATAGCCCGATGGGACCCGGCGCTGGGCGCGGACGCCTACGTCCAGTTCCTCGGCGCCCTCATGCCGCTCATGTCCGCCATCGTTTGCGGGCTCGCCGTAGACGACGAGCGCGCTGCCGGGCGCCTCGCCAACCTCACGGCGGTCCCCTCGCGCGGGCGCGCCGTCGCGGCGAAGCTACTCGCCCTTGCGGCGCTCGGCGCGGGCGCGCTGGCCGTGGCGCTCGGCGTGTTCGGGGCCGTGCTCGCCGTCGCCGGGCGCCTGCCGCTCGGGCCCGCTCCGCTTGCGGCCGCCTGGGCGGGCATCGTGCTGGGCAGCCTGCCCCTCTACGCGCTGGGGCTCGGCGTGGCCCTGCGCCTCGGCCGCAACGCCGCCATCGGCGCCGGCGCGGCGGGTATGCTCCTCGCGTTCTTCTCAGTGGGCGGACTTGCTCACGGCCTCATGACTGGCGAGCTCACCGGTGCCTTGGCGACGCCCCTGAGCTGGGTGCCGCTCGCCTGGCCCGCGCGCTTGGGGTCGCTCGGGGTGGAGGCCTTCATCGACGCCGCACGCGCGGCGGGCCCTCTCCTCACGACTGCGCTCGCTAGCCTCGTGCTCACCCTGGCAGCCGACGCCGTCCTTCTCGCCTGGTTCTGCCGCTTCGAGGACGGGAGGGCGGATGCGTAGGAGGCCGCTCGCCGCCATGCTCGTCCTCCTCTCCGCAGCGCTCGTCCTGGGCGGGAATGCCCTGCTCGACGCCGGCTGGGGGTCGGCGCTGCGCGCGGGGCGCTGGACCGCTGAGCGCGGCGCTAGTACAATTCCGACGGAAGTTTCAGGAGGTCGAACATGGCGAGGATACTGGCAGTGGATGATGAACGGGCGATCCTCGACGCGCTCGCGCGCGTCCTCGGCCGCGACGGCCATGAGGTCGTCAGGGCGGCGGACCCGACGGCGGTCCCGGGGATGGACCTCTCGCGCTTCGACCTCGTGCTCTGCGACGTCATGATGCCGGGGCTCGACGGCTTCGAGCTCGTGCGGCAGATCCGTCCGGACTTCGACGGGCCCATCGTTTTCCTGACCGCTCGCGTGGCCGAGGAGGATGCCGTGGCCGCCTACGGCCTGGGCGCCGACGACTACGTCCGCAAGCCCTTCGGGGCCGCGGAGCTGCGCGCCAAGGTCGCGGCCCATCTACGCCGTGAGCGCCGGCCGCGCTCGCACGCCCTCTCCTTCGGGGAGGTGCGGATCGACCTCGGGGCGCGCGGCCTCGCCGTGGGCGGCGAGGCCGTGCCGCTCACGCCCACCGAGTATGCCATCTGCGAGTACCTCGCCCGCCACCCCGGGCAGGTCATGAGCCGCGCGCAGATACGCGAGGCGGTGCTCGGCTGGGAGAGCGACGCCGACGACGCGGCCATACCCATGCAGGTCAGCCGCGCCCGGAGGAAACTCTCCGAGGCCGGCGCCGATCCGATCGCGACCGTCTGGGGGATGGGGTACAAGTGGCAGCTCTGAGGACCGGGGCGCGAGGTCGCGGGGGCATGCCGCTCTCCTTCGTCATCGCGCGCTACTTCGCCTACGCGTTCGCGGCGGTCGCCACGGCGTGGCTCGCCTCGTTCATGGCGCTCTCCGCGGCGATCAATGTGGGCTTCGTCTACGAGGCAAGCTGGGGGCCGGCCAATGCGCGCGAGGTCGCGGAGGGCCTGGCACGCGACGGCGTCTGCGGGCAGCAGGACGTGCCGACGGCGTACCGCTACCTCATCCTGAACAAGGACGGATACGCGCTGATGACAGACCTCGAGGGCACGCGGCTCGAGGACGCGACGGAAATGGCCCGTACGGCACTCGCCGCTGATCCGGGCACAGTGGAGATCGAGGGCGGGGGCTCGGGCCTCACCTACGCCGCGTTCCCGCTCAAGGACGGCGGGGCATGCGCGCTCGTCAGCGAGTACCTGCCGCAGTGGGTCTCGCGCGATCTCGCCGGCCTGCTTCCCAACCCGCAGAACCTCATGCTCGTCGGCGCCGCGGCGGGAAGCGCGCTCGCGCTCGCGCTCGTGGCGCGCCGCGCGAGCCGCGTGATCTCGCGCAAGATGGCGCCGCTCGCGGAGGCGGCGGGGCGCGTCGGCGCGGGGGAGCTCGACTTCGCGGTCGACAGCACCAACGTGCGCGAGGTGAACGACGTCCTCGCCGCGATGGACGCCATGCGGGCCTCCCTCGCCGAGTCGCTCGAGGCCCGCTGGATCGCGGAGCGGGGGCAGCGCGAGCAGGTGGCGTCGCTCGCCCACGATCTCAAGACGCCGCTCACCGTGCTGCGCGCCAACGCCGACTTCGTGGCGGAGGAGCTGGAAGACGAGAAAGACGCCGACCTCGCGGCCGCCGCGCGCGACATAGCCGGCAGTGTCGAAAGGCTCGACGGCTACGTGCGCCTGCTCATCGAGGCCTCGCGCGGGTCCGGCGGGGCGGAGAGGGCCCCCATGCGGCCGGCCGAGCTCTGCGAGCAGGTCCTCGCCGAGGCCGCCCAGATCGCCCGGGCGCGAGGCGTGACGCTCGACGCAGCCACGGGCCCCGCTGTCGCGGGCGCGCCCGAGGCCCCACTCGACCGAACCACCCTGGCGCGAGCCGCCGCGAACCTCGTGGCCAACGCCGCCGAGCACGCGCGCTCGCGCGTGGTGGTCTCCTGCGACGTCGCTGGTGGATACCTCGTCATCGAGGTCGCCGATGACGGACCGGGCTTTTCTCCCGCCGCCCTCGAACGCGGCTGCGAGCGCCTCTTCACAGACGACTCCTCTCGCTCCTCGCGCGACGGAGGCCGCCATTACGGGCTCGGCCTCCACGTCGCCTCCGAGGCCGCGAGCGCCCACGGGGGCTCCGTCTCGCTCGCCAACAGCCCCTCGGGCGGCGCGGTGGCCACCATCGCGGTCCCCCTGTGCGGGGCCTGACGAATCAGGCCCTCACACTGGCATACCTCGCAACCAAACGCTTCCCGGATAATTCATGAGGCCGTACTCGTATTCGAGCCTGCCTATCTCTGCGGCAAGCGCCTCCGTCATGTAGAAGGTTTTCGTGCGGCCCGTCGACTTCGCCAGGCGGTCGTACCTGTTCGCGAGGTCCTCGGGGGTTCTCAGGGCTGCGGTGGCGGTTGCCATGATGCACCTCCCGGTTAGATGTAATACGTGTATTACTTTCTATCACATCACCCGAACCCCGCACCGGCGTACGGTCGTATCTGCTTTTTTACCTTACATTTTGTCAACCGGCCCATGCTCGGCTTGTTCAGCCGGATTAAATCAACTGTTAAATCAATCCAGGCCTGTAGGGGGCGGTGGAAATCTTTTGAGGACTGGGGGCGCCGTCCCTGGGTCGGCTCCTCGATGGCCGCGGCTGAATTCCCCTGCCATCGGCTGCGTGGGTTCCGGCACGGGGCTCTGGCGCTGCTCGAACTGGGCGCAAGACTCGGCTGTTGGTCGTACCGGACGGCATGCGTTTTGAGACCGGCAAGCTGATGCCGGCTCGAGGACAGCGGCCCGGTGCACCGGGCCGATCGATAGCGGTCTCAGGTTCACAGCGCAGCTTCTCAGGGCTCGCATATATAGGAAGACTTGATTGGCAATCGATTTTAATGAAGTCGGCAGCGCATGTCAGAGTTTTCAACAAATTTAACATGCCACCCTTTATATCCGCACGCGCGTAATTCAACTCATAAGGACCGGCTATCCCTTACCTGTGACACAATCTCAAACGCACAGAACAGAATCATCAGTCCAATCATCGCATAAGAGGCAGCCGAACCTTCAAGCACTATTCCACAAAGAACAATCTCCGCGCCGCCAATAAGAACTGTTATCAGGCGCTCTGCCTTTTTACTCTCGCCGCTCGCATAAAAAGGCGGCAAAGCGCACAAGATCACATATAGCCCGGGAAGGGAATACAGGATCGATAGTCCAAGCCCCCCATCAACCGCAGTGTTTTGCGTAAGAATCAACTGAACCCAAACGGCAATTATCACTGAGCAGGTTGTCGATAAAAGAAGACTAGAAATATAGCACGCAACAAAGTCCCGTCGCATTCGAACAGAGAAATCCGCGAACTCTCTTCGCCGCGTGGAAACAATAAGGTACACAGAAATTGCAATAGAACCAATCAGAGAAAACAGCGGAACAACCAGCAATTCAAGCTTATTACCCCATCGATCAACCACACCCCCACTCCAATGAGCGGGAATTGTATCAGGGAGGACTGACCAAGCCGCCCATAGAATCAGAAATGGAAGAATAGAGAGGATGAAAGATGATAACACTGCAGTAATTTTTTTTGAGGCTCTCATCGATTCCGCATCTCCTTGCGCGCCCACATTCCACTCCGACTTAAATCAAGTATACGTTTTGAGACCGGCAAGCTGTTGCCGGCTCGAGGGCAGCGGCCCGGTGCACCGGGCCGATCGATAGAGGACTCAGGTTCACAGCGCAGTTTCTTGGGGCTCGCATATATAGGAAGACTTGATCGGCAATCGATTTTAATGAAGTCGACAGCGCATGTCAGAGCTTTCAACAAACCGCAGGTAAATCCGTGTACCAAAAATTGGTACACGGATTTACCTGCGATGATCATGCTTGGTCAAAAGCCCATCAAGCGATATATCCATTATTTTAATGCGCGCGCCTGAGCTTTTGACTGAAGTGGCAGTCCGACCGCCGGCAGGCGGCCACGCTATATCCAAAGGCCACGCCTACTCCCCGTGCCCGGCTACGTCGAGGACCCAGTGCTGCCCGTTGAGTTCCTGCCGCAGAGCTACATCAGGGACGTCTTATTGGGGGACGACCACATGGAACCCCGGGAGATCAAGCTGTACGGCTGATCCATCCGTCAACAACATGTCAAAGCCCCAAAACCCAACAGGATCGCGAACGAGGGGATGAATTGACCGCCCGGGTATTTGCGCCAAGGCGGTCAATTTTATCAACCATGGGTGCGATTCTGTGAGGCCATTTTTCTGGCATCCGCCGTTTGCTCCGGTCTCAACGCACCCATCGACCGTTCAGTAATCTTTGCGAACGCGACCACGTGCGCATTTGTCGAACAATCAAATGTCCGACAATGTCTGACGGAGCTGTCAGATATTCACGCACGAACAGGCGAGCTTCGCGAGCGATTGTAGGCAACTAGTAGCCCCAGCTGCGTCTTTGGCGCAGGTTCGACGTCTGACATCTTGAATGTCTAACGTTGAACGAAGCTGGTTGATAACAAGCAGGTGGAATAAACATGGAGCCCGACACCTCTCGCGCAATCGGCGCGCGGCAAGGGTCTGGCCCATCTCATATGTTGCCAACGCTAACGGTGAACCTGAGCGCCCGGGCACATTCTTTGTTGGCTGAAACCGGCATAGCAACTAGCGGAAGGCATCATCGAAGGAGTGTGCTGGAAAGCACCCGTCTCCTTAACTGTTAGAAATGCAAGTTAAAAATCTATGTGGTCAATATAATACCGTTGAACCCGCGTATCGATACCGCTCAGCCATTCGCCTCGCCCCCGTCGCACGTATCTTCATCCGGTTTGTTACTTTTAATCTAACGATTCTTTGAGGAATGTAGGTGCTTCCAAATGTACTGTCGACTTCTTCTCAAACTGATCCTAAGAGACAAGGCCGCATGGATTTGTACGCTCGTTCTCGCTGCAGCCTTTTCCGTCCCCATTGCGTTCAATTCACCCATCTACGGGCCCTTCTTTATGAAGCAGGGTATGCAGAGCTTTGTCGACGCATTCAATACGCGCGCACCCCAGGCCAACGGCACAGACCTATCGCCAGAGCAGCAAGCTGACGCGGAGCTTGCAAGATACGCGAACGCCGCCCTTGCCGCTCAAACCGACGCCGCCTTTCTCGATTCTGCCGAGAGCTACTACGCGCTCATGGGCGAAGGCTTCCAATCCGGGTCCATCGTGGGAGACCGAGAGACCAATGACGCAGACCTCGCGTATTGCCGTGCCCTGAGCAGCTCCGGCATCACGGATATCCCGGCCTCCGCAAACGACCTGCCATTCCTTTCCTTCCTGCCTTACGCCATTGCCACGGCGCCGTCTTTCCTCCCCTTCATTCCCTTCCTTCTCTCGTCGATACTCCTGCTCGGGGCCACAAGGCCTGCGACCCTGGCGGCGAAGGCGCCCGTGCCCAAATTCCGGCGCCTTATCCAGATCGTGTTTTCGATAATCGCCGCGGGGACCGCGATGCTCCTCGCCGGCCTTGCGCCCGGGGGCATTTACGCCTTGGCCCTAAACGGCTTCGGGCAAATTGGGTACCCGATCGCCTTCTTCCATGACGGCGCGCTTACCACCACGACTGCGGGAAACGTCTTCACAGCCCTGCTTCTCGCGCTGCTTGCGGGCGGAACCTTGATATCCGTTTGCTCCGCCGTCCTATCGACCGCAACGAGGCGCGTCCTCGCGGGCCCCCTTACCTCCGCGCTGCTTGTCGCGGCCCCGGTATTCCCGTTACTGTCCGATTCGGCACTGGAGCATAACGCCGCGCTCAATCTCCTGCCGCTGGCCGTATTCTCGCCTATCGAGGCAACGGGTTACGTAGGATGCTTCCCGACAGAATTCATTGACTCCGGTTCAAGCGGTGCATCGATGCTTGCCGTGGCCCTGATATACGTCGCGGTCTTTTTTGCGGTCGGCGCCGTTGCGACACGTTCCCCCAAACAGCCTGGACCCGCGAAAAAGCACCATGGGCTCGAGCTTCTAGACGCGAGCGTGGGATACGGAAGCACGACGATACTTTCAATCGGGTCGCTTTTCCTGAGCCCGGGAACGGCGGCGGGCCTCGTTGCTCCCAACGGCTCGGGGAAAACCACCCTTCTTGAAGCGCTGTCGGGCCAATTTCCCACCCGCATCCGCTCGGGAAGCCTGGCGGCAGACGGAATCTGCCAGCGTCGATCAGCCGAATTTGCAGAACTCGTCTACCTGAGCTCTTCGGGCAGCGCGGATCTCTATCCCACGCTATCGGCCATCGAGCACCTTGCTTTCGTTAGGGAGGCGTGGAAATCGGCCGCCGACATCGACTCGCTCTGCGACTCCCTCGGAATCTCCCCATATCTCGACAAGCCGACCCGTAAACTCTCGACAGGAATGAAGCAGCAGGTAAAGCTTGCCATGGCGATAGCGACCGATTGCCCGTACCTCATCCTCGATGAACCGCTGAACGGCCTCGATCCGGGAAAACGGAAAACCTCCTGCGACGCGATGCGCAGCGAAGTGGCGCGGGGACGCAGCGTGCTCATTTCAAGCCATCTACTCGACGACCTGGCAGACCTTACCAACTCGTTCTACTTCATCGAAGCCGGCACGCTCGTGGAAAAGATCAAGTCGTCCTCGCAGACGCTCAAGCAGGAATACCTCGATACATACGAAGGAGGTGAATGACATGATAGGCAAGAGCTATGCAAAGATAGCGATTGTTGGCTTTGTACTTTGTCTTGCAATGGTGCTATGTGCATCATTTGCGAGGTATAGGTCCGAGCAGTCGTTCATCGATGGCGCTGAAAATGGGTTTGGCATAGACGGGATGTATGTCAACGATGGCGCGACCAGGCCGTCTATGGCGATTCTTGCAGGCGAAGACATGGAATGGCAAATCTGTAATGACGATGGCTCTTGTCTGAGTGGTCGTTTGGCCGCAACGAGCGACCCGAATTCGTTCGATCTTCTCGACAATGATGGAGCGGATTGCGGTTCAGTTCACCTGTCGTATGCATCACGAGATGGGATGGACGGCATTCTCTACGTCTCCCACGAGTCTGGCGATTTCAAGATGCGCAGGACTAACCGAGTGCCGGCTTTTTTCGAGGAGTGAGAATTCCCGGCGGTCTGCCGATCAGGCCGCCGGGCTATCGAGCCCCGCATTCATCCGTACACACACGGGTGAATCCGGGAAGTGTCCGGATAAAGTTGATAATCAAGGAAACAAAGCCGTTCTGCCTGGGACGGCTTTGGCCTGGACTTTAACTACAACATCGCAATCGACACTTATCAGCTCGCGCAACGCGCATGGCCAAATCTCGGACGCTGGTGCATGGAGGACCTTCGAGATTTACTGGACATCCAAAACGACGACGCACACCGCGTGCTCGCCGACTGCGAAGACGAGATGGCTGTCTACAATGCGATCAGAAACGGCGTGAAGTCCGGAGAGCTTTCTGTGGAACCGCCGCGCCGTCGCGCGAGCCGACCGGGCAACCCGGGCAATCTGGTCCCGGCTCTCC
>NZ_JBBNLR010000022.1:0-48049 GCF_040092375.1 Collinsella sp. CLA-ER-H5 | reverse complement strand
TCCATCGCGGGCCGGGGGATTCCGGCCCCTCTGGGGTTGCCTACCCGGATTCGCGCCTCAGGACTCAGCGCAACGCGTTGCGCTGAGTCCTGAGGCTGTTGCAATGAAAATGAGAATCAAGGCAGCGCCAAGCACGGCCAAGCGTTTTAAAAAATGCCAACTTTTCTGTTTGCACTTTGCGATTCCTCGTGTATACTGACTTTCGCATTTAACGGAGAGTTGTCCGAGTGGCCGAAGGAGCACGATTGGAAATCGTGTAGGCGTCAAAAGCGTCTCCAGGGTTCAAATCCCTGACTCTCCGCCAGTTAATTCCAAAGCAGGCCTTCGAGCCTGCTTTGTTTTTACCCCACGCGGAGGGGTGGCAGAGTGGTTGAATGCGGCGGTCTCGAAAACCGTTTGGCCTGTATAAGGTCACGAGGGTTCGAATCCCTCCTCCTCCGCCATTTTGGTTGAGAAAGCTCCCGAAAACGGGGGCTTTTTTGTTTAGAGTCCCTTACAAGCAAATACGGCGGAGGAGGAGGGATTCGAACCCGCCAGGGCGCGGAGCGTAAAGAAAACGCGCCACTGGCGCGTTTTTAGCGCAGCGCGGTCGGTGCAAGCCGACCGAATAAATTTTGAGCTCCGCTCAAAATTTGGACATCCCTCCTATTCAGCCACATCCCCCATTGCTTTCGATTTCACCTTGAATCTCAAACATGTACGTCACCCTCCAAAACCGACATTTTTCGACATCTTTGAAGGCTGATGTACATGTTTGGTACCCATGACCGTTCCCAGTCCCGACCGTTTACCGAGCAATAGGGTCACCACGCCCGCCAACCATGTACTATGTACGGGCATTGTCTAAACCCGCAACCAAAAGGACCCCATCTTGCCCGTCGTCGCCGCTATGACTGTTACTTCACACGCCTCGGATGCCATGGTCGCTATCCCATTTTGGCTCGAGATGTTCGCCGTTGTCGCGGCATCGATCTCGGGCGTGCTGGTCGCTCGCGAGCACAAGCTCGACCTGGTGGGCGCGGTCGCGCTCGCGGTGGTCTGCGGTCTGGGCGGCGGTCTCTTGCGCGACATGACGCTGCAGGTGGGCAACGTCTACATCCTCAACCAGCCGATGGCGCTCCCGCTTTCCATTGCCACGGCAGCCATCATCTACATTTTCCCGGCAATCGTCGACAAGCCCGAAAAACTCATTCCCCTGCTCGACATCATCTCAGTCGGCATCTATGCAGCAACCGGCGCGGACAAGGCGTTGGTGTACGGATTTGCGCCCGCCGTATGTATCATGATGGGCTTCTTTACCGCCGTGGGCGGCGGCATGCTGCGCGACGGCTTTATGGGCGTGGTCCCGGGCATTTTCCAACGCACCAACTTCTATGCCATCGCGGCCATCGCCGGATCGGCAAGCTATGTAGCCCTCGTCATGAGCGGCCTCATGAGCAATGTTGCCGCGCTGGTCGTATGCGTTGTGGTGACCATGGGGCTGCGCTGGCTATCACTGCGCTTTGACATCAAAAGCCCTACCGAGGAAGACATCGCGCGCTTTTTGCACCGTAAAAAGTAGGTAGCACAGCACAACCCCTCGAAATGCAACCGAGAGATTCTTTTAGAGCGCCCGCGCGTTGGGTACCCTGTTAGATACCTGTCGAGTATCTAACGAAGGATTCACTATGCCTTGCAACCAAGTACCGTCGATCCGGCGCCACAAAGCGCAGGCCCGCATCACCATCCTATTCGCGCTGATTGCGCTCGCGCTCACCGCACTTCCCACGGTGTCGTTCGCCGGCACCGACACCGCGGGAAACGTGCTCGCAACCGAAGTTGACTCAACTCCGTCCGGTATCGAAGGCGACCTGTACTGGGCCGGCCAAAGTCTCAACCTAGACGACGCCTCCATCGGCCGCGATATTATCGCGGCGGGTGAGAGCCTGTCGATTCGCGATTGCACCGTAGGCGGCGCCATTCGTCTGGCGGCACGCACCATCGATATCGCCAAAACCGCAATCGATGGCAGCGTCACGGTGGCCGGCCAGCACGTCGTGCTCAACACCGGCAGCACCGCCAACTGTTTTTACGCGGCGGGCGAAACGGTCGCCCTGCGCGGCTCCGCCAAATCGGCGGCGCTTGCCGGCGACACCGTTACCATCGACGGCACCGTCGATGGCAATGTTGAAGTCTGGGCCGACAAGCTCATCCTGGGTAAAAACGCCCGCATCACCGGCACGGTGAACGCCCACGTCTCACAGGACCCCGAGCGGGCCGAGGGCGCCCAGGTCGGAGCTCTCAAGATCGACCGGACCGAGAACGAGAACACCTCTACGGCCAACGACATTATCGGCGGCATCGTTGCCGCGGCGCTTTCCACCTGCTTTGTCGCCATCCTGCTTGAGCTTGTCTTTCCACGCGCAACCGCCAGCGCTGCCGGCATGCTCCATCAGCGACCCATGCCGCTGTGGGTAAGTGGTCTTCTGGGCACGGTCGCCGTCGCTCCCGCCGTGCTGCTGCTCATCATCTCGATTGCAGGCCTGTCGCTCGCCGCCGCCCTCATGTGCGGCGTCATCGGCATCGCTTTGGTCTCGGCGGCATTTACGGGCACCGCGGTCGCGCGCATGGTCGGACACAACCAAAACCGCTACGCCATGGCCGCCGTGGGCGGTATCGTCGCGGGCGCACTCACGGCACTTCCTCTTATGGGCAACTTTGTCAGCGGTGTAGCCTTCGTCTTCACGCTCGGCTACGCCATCCAGATCATCTGGCGCAACGCCCACCTCAAGCCGCAGCAGCCGGCTAACACGCCAGGACTCCCCACCGCCTAGCCGCCAACCACCACAAAAGGGCCAGGCACCTTTGTGGTGGCGCAAAGCAACCTGATCCCATTGCACCAAAAAGGGCGCCGACCATTGCGGTCGACGCCCTTTCTTATTGGCAGTTATAAGCCCCAGCGCTTATTTGTTGACCTGGCCGGCGCGGACGGCTGCCTTCTTACGGTCGGTGGCGTTGAGCAGACGCTTGCGCAGGCGGATGTTCTTGGGAGTGATCTCCACCAGCTCGTCGTCGGCGATGTACTCCAGCGCCTCCTCCAGAGAGAAGGTGCGAGGCGGCACCAGCTGCACGGAGATGTCGGAGGTCGAGGAACGCTGGTTACCCAGGTTCTTGGTGCGGGCGATGTTGACGACCATGTCGCCGGCCTTGCTGCGCTCGCCCACGATCATGCCCTCGTAGCACTCGGTACCCGGCTCAACAAACAGCTGACCGCGCTCCTGCAGCGTACCCAGGGCGTAGGCAACGGCCTTCTCGGTGGTCATGGAGATCATGGCGCCGTTCTGGCGGTTGCCGATCTCGCCGGCGTAGGGGCCATACTCCAGGAAGGTGTGGTAGAACACGCCCTCGCCGTGGGTGACGTTCATGATGCGGTTCTTAAGACCCATGATGCCGCGGGTCGGGATCTTAAACTCGAGGTGCGTCACGATGCCCGAGGTATCCATGCTCGTCATGATGCCGCCGGAGGTACCGAAGACCTCAACGACCTTGCCCGAGTACTCGTCCGGGCACTCGACAACAGCCTGCTCGACGGGCTCCATCTTGTTGCCGTTCTCGTCCTTCTTAAACAGAACGCGAGGACGGCCAACCTGGAACTCAAAGCCCTCGCGACGCATGGACTCCATCAGAACGGACAGGTGCAGGATGCCGCGACCCGAGACCTCGACGCCGCTCTTGTCCTCGAGCTCCTCGATCTTCATGGTCACGTTGTTCTCGGCCTCGTTGAACAGGCGCTCCTTGAGCTGACGGGCGCCCACGATGTCGCCGTCGCGACCGACGAGCGGGGAGGTCGAAGCCTCAAAGACGATGGACAGGGTCGGCGGGTCAATCTCGATGGGCTCGAGCTCGACGGGATTCTCGGGGTCGGTGTAGACATCGCCGATATCGGTGCGGTCGATGCCCACAACGGCGGCAATGTCGCCGGCGCCGACTTCCTGGCACTCGGTACGGCCCAGGTAGTCGAAGGTAAAGAGTTGCTTGACGGTAGCGGTGGCGCTGGAGCCGTCGTTCTTGACGACCAAGATCTGGTCGCCCTGGTGGATGGTGCCGGAGTACACGCGGCCGATGCCGATACGGCCGACGAAGTTGGAGTGATCGATGGTCACGCACTGCATGGCCAGCGGAGCGGTCTCGTCAACCTCGGGTGCGGGCATGTCGTCGATGATCATATCGAGCAGCGGGTACATGTCCATGTTGCCGTCCTCGGGATCATGACGGGCAAAGCCGTTGACGCCGCTGGCGTAGATGACATGCTCCATGGCAAACTCAAGCTGGTCGTCGGTAGCGCCCAGGTCGGCCATAAGGTCCAGGCAGTCGTTGTAGGCCTTCTCGGGGTTGGCACCCGGACGGTCGATCTTGTTGATGACGATCATGATCTTAAGGCCGGTGTCGATAGCGTGACGCAGCACGAAGCGGGTCTGGGGCATGGGACCCTCAAAAGCGTCGACCAGCAACAGGGCGCCGTCGGCCATACGCAGCACGCGCTCGACCTCGCCGCCGAAGTCGGCGTGGCCCGGGGTGTCGATGACGTTGATCTTAACGTCCTTGTACTCGATAGAGATGTTCTTGGCGAGAATCGTAATGCCGCGCTCGCGCTCCTGGTCGTTAGAGTCCAGGACGCGGTCCTCGACCTGCTGGTTGGCACGGAAGGCGTCCGTGGCACGCAGGAGCTTGTCGACCATCGTCGTCTTGCCGTGGTCGACGTGGGCGATGATGGCGATGTTCCTCAGATTGTCTACGCGCATGTAGTTCCCCTATCTTCTATCCATATACAAACGGCACGCGTATGCGACCCGCCCAGCGATACAACGCTCAGCGGGAATATTGAGCCTTTTACCGAAAACTCGTTTATTTTAGCGATTTTAGATAAGAGGGGTTTCCTCACCTGCAGGTTCAGGGTCGCTCCACATAAAACCATCGCCGGCACCCATGCCCTCATACAGCACGTATGCCGAAAAACCGCTCTCGAGCGTGGTTTCGAAGAAGCTCACGAGCAGGGCGTCGTGATAGCCGCCGTCAATTTCGACACAACCGGTGTAGCCGATGGCGTAACGGGCGATGCGGCCCAGCCCCTCGTCCTTAAGACCCATCTTGTGCTCGGAGATAAAGTTGGTGGCAGCCTCGAGGCACGCCTCTTCGCCATCCTCATCGAGCGCCGCCAGATATCGGTTGGAAGCAGCGTCCTCGATCGCCACAACTACGCCCGGATTCTCGCCGGCGGCAAGGTCGTCCAAGAACGCACCAATCAGGTCACACACCATGGCGTCGAGCTCGGCGGAGACGTTACCGGCGTCCTGCATATCCTGTGCCATCTTTAGACCTTCCCATCGAGTCCGGCGTCGTTACAGTTCTTGTGCCTCGGCAGCAATCTTGGCGGCAGCGTCGCGGGCGCGCATCATATCCATCGCGCGCTTGTCGAGTACCTTGATCTGGTTGGTCAGCATTACTGCATCGACCACGCCCCAGATTACCAAGCCTGTTGAAATCGAAAACCCAAGCGCACCAACTGTACCACGAAGGCGCGAGCAGATTGCCGCGACAAGGACGGAGACGACAACCATCTTGACAAACGAGCCGCGGCGCTCGCGAAGCGTGCGGGCCTGCATCACATAGGCGATGCGTGCCGCCTCGGATGCCTCCAAGCGCATCTGGGCCTCGCGCGCAATGACCGCCGCCTCAGCCGACATACCGCTGGCCATCAGCGAACACTCCGCAACCCTGCCGCCCCGCATTTAGAAATCATCGGGGGAGAGCGTATGGACGAACTTGTCGAACTTCTCGAACTCCTGCTCGTCGTCGACATCCTCGGCGTGGGTGGAAACAGTGCCCAGGCGATTCATGATGTCGTCCTCCACAAACATGGGGGCATTGCTGCGCACGGCAAGGGCAATGGCATCACTGGGGCGGGCGTCGATCTTGCGCTCCTCGCCATCGGCCAGTACGACGATCGTCGCGTAGAACACCGGCGGCTCGGCGCGAACGATCTCGATGCGCTCGAGCTTGGCGCCCAGGGCGTCAACGGTATCGAGCAGCAGGTCATGGGTGATCGGGCGCTCGGCGCGGCCGCTATCGATGCCGCGGCTGATGGCAGCAGCTTCAAACGAACCAGTCTGAATGGAAAGGGAACGCAGCGGCGCGGGCGAGTCCGATTTGCTGCTGCGCTCACGAAGTACGATAAGCGATGGCACGGGACCGGCGGCCATGACGATGGTCTCTATGTCGACGCGAACCATGGAACACCTCCGGTACGTAGCGGTTAACACGCGGCAGCGCGCCGCATTGAATAGCTATACTACCCAATCTTTCGCACAGCACACAAAATCAAAGTAGTTAATTTGGGACGGGTTTTTTGACTACTTTCAGTAGGTAAGAAAAAAGCCCCGAGGCAACGCCCCAGGGCTCTTCACAGTTTTGATGGTGGACCTGACAAGATTCGAACTTGTGACCTCCCGGTTATCAGCCGGACGCTCTAACCAACTGAGCTACAGGTCCATCATGGTGGAGGTTAGGGGGATCGAACCCCTGACCTCAGGCTTGCAAAGCCCGCGCTCTCCCAGCTGAGCTAAACCCCCACGGAGACAGTAATAAACACCCCAGCGGCGACTCGGCTCTCGCTGGGGTGTTTATTGCGAAAGAAAATGGTGGACCTGACAAGATTCGAACTTGTGACCTCCCGGTTATCAGCCGGACGCTCTAACCAACTGAGCTACAGGTCCATCGCGCAAGGGATATATTAGACGAGTCGTTACGCGCGCGTCAACAACTTTTTTGAAAATCTTTGGGGGGCGTGTCTGGCGGGCGGGCGAGATGGGCTAGGTTTGCTGCTCGGGCAGTCCTGCGCAAGACGAAGGCCACATTAAGTGGCCTTCTTTGCGTGCGGAACTCGCGACAAACCTAGCCCATCTCGCCCGCCCACCAGACACAGGTTCCAAGGTTGTCAAAAAAGCGGTCGGCGCGCAGGTGCGCCGACCGCCGATATATGGGGTCTGATGATTTTTACCGGCTAGGGCCTCTTACTCGTCGAGGAGATCCTCTGGCATGTCGTTACCGTCGCCTAGGTCGACTGGGGCCTCTTCGGTGTCGGCTGCGGCCTCGGCGCCTTCGCCTTCGGGCTTTTCCTTGGCTGCCGTCATGCGAGCGACAGCGCATACGCGGTCGTTGTCGTCGACGGTCATCATCTTGACGCCCTGGGTGGCGCGACCGGTTTGGCTGATCTCGTCGGTCTTGACGCGAATGACCGTCGCGCCCTCCGTCACGATGAACAGCTCGTGCTGCGGGCCCACCGTCTTCATGGCCGCGAGGTTGCCCTTGCGCTCGGTCATTTGGATGGTGTAGACGCCCTGGCCGCCGCGATTCTGCTCTGGGTAGTCCGCGACCGGCGTGCGCTTGCCGTAGCCGCGCTCGGTGATGACGAACAGATCGCCGTTGCCGTTAGTGACTTCCATGCCCAGAACGCTCACGCCGTCCTTCATACCGATACCGCGAACGCCGCTGGTATCGCGGCCGGTGGCGCGCACCTGCTCCTCGGAGAACATGATCGCCTTGCCCGCGGTGGTGGCTAGGATAATCTTGTCACCCTCGCGCACGCGGCGCACGTTCAGCAGTGCGTCGTCGTCGCGCAGGTTGATAGCGATCAGGCCATCACGGCGGCTACGATCGTAAGCGCTCATCACGGTCTTCTTGACCATGCCGCTCTTGGTGGCAAACATCAGATACTCGTCGGCAGGGAACTCGCGGCAGCTGATGACGCTCGCGATCTTCTCGCCCTCCTCGAAGGGCAGCAGGTTGACGATCGCGGTACCGCGCGCCTGGCGCGTACCCACCGGCAGCTCGTGCACCTTCAGGCGATAGACCTTGCCCTTGCTCGAGAAGAACAGCACATACTCGTGCGTGGACGCGATGAACATCTCGTCGATAACATCGTCCTCTTTGAGGTTGACGCCCGACACGCCCTTGCCACCGCGTTTCTGGGCACGGTAGGCAGCCACCGGGATACGCTTAACGTAGCCGGTGTGGGTGATGGTCACGACCATATCCTCGTCGGCAATGAGGTCCTCGACGTCCAAGTCCTTCTCAACCTGGCTGATCTCGGTGCGGCGCTTGTCGCCAAACTTCTTGGAGATCTCGCGCATCTCTTCCTTGATGACGCCCAGAATCTTCTCCTCGTGCGCCAGCAGGTCCTCGTAGTAGGCGATGGCGCGGCGCAGGCCGTCCAACTCTTCTTGGATCTTGTCGCGCTCCAGGCCGGTCAGGCGGCGCAGCTTCATCTCGAGGATGGCCGTGGTCTGCTCGGGCGTAAAGCCAAAGCGTTCGATCAGTCGGCTGCTGGCCTCGGAGTCGGTCTGCGAGGAGCGGATGATGCTGATGACCTCGTCGATATGGTCAAGGGCCATCAGGTAGCCCTCGAGGATATGCGCGCGGGCCTGGGCCTTCTTAAGGTCGAAGCGGGTGCGGCGGGTGACGACGTCGACCTGGTGGTCGATGTAGTGCTGCAGCATCTCGCGCAGGCTCAGGCATTTGGGAACGCCGTTGACGAGTGCCAGGTTGTTGGCGCCAAAGGTCGTCTGCAGCGAGGTGTACTTATACAGATTGTTGAGCACGACCTGCGGAATGACGCCCTTCTTGAGCTCGATGACCAGACGGATGCCCTTCTGGTTGGACTCATCGCGCATATCCGAGATGCCCTCGATGCGCTTGTCGTTGACGAGCTGGGCGATCTTCTCCTGCAGGGTGCCCTTGTTGACCATGTAGGGAATCTCGGTAAAGACCAGGCGGCTGCGGCCGGTCTTGGTGGACTCCACGTGTGCCTTGGCACGCACGGTAATGGAGCCGCGGCCGGTCTCGTAGCTCTGCTTAATGCCGGCGCTGCCCATGATGATGGCGCCGGTGGGGAAGTCCGGACCGGGCATGATCTGCATGAGCTCGTCGACGGTGGCGTCGGGGTTGTCGATCAGGTAGCAGGTGGCCTCGATCGCCTCGGTGAGGTTATGCGGAGCGATGTTGGTGGCCATGCCGACGGCGATGCCCTGGCTGCCGTTGACCAGCAGGTTGGGGAAGCGCGCAGGCAGCGCCACGGGCTCGGCGAGCGATTCGTCGTAGTTGGGCTGCCAGTCGACGGTATCCTTCTGCAAGTCACGCAGCAGTTCCATGGCGGGCTTTGCCAAGCGGCTCTCGGTGTAACGCATGGCCGCCGCGCCGTCGCCGTCGATGTTACCGAAGTTACCGTGACCGTCGATGAGCGGCGTGCGCATGGAGAACCACTGCGCCAGGCGGACCATGGCCTCGTAGACCGCGAAATCGCCATGCGGGTGGTACTTACCGATAACTTCGCCGACCGTCCAAGCTGACTTCTTGTGCGGGCGGTTGGGGTAGATGCCGCTCTCGTTCATCGCGTACAGGATGCGGCGGTGCACCGGCTTTAAGCCGTCGCGCACGTCCGGCAGGGCGCGCGCCGTGATGACCGACATCGAATACTCGATGAACGACTGCTTCATCTCGCGGCCAAACTCCGAAATCTGGAGCTGGCCGCCGTTGATATCCTCGCCGGCCGAGGCGCCACGGTCGACTTCGCCAAAGCTCTCCTCGAGCTCGGCGTCGTCTTCTTCCTCATCATCATCGGCATCGGGGTTATAGGCGTCCGGGTCGCCGTCCTCGCCCTGCTCAGCACGGGCAAGCAGGCGCTTCAGATCGTCGGGCATACCGGCATCGCCGGCCTCGTCCATACCCTCGTTATTGTTGATATCGTCTGCCACGTTACCTCCTCATGGTTTGCGTGGTCTAATTAGTTCCCTACCACGGAGACGGCTTTTCCAGGTGCCGCAGATTCGCCCGAAAGAGGAGGGAAACGTACTTGGGTACGCGACCGACGATTGAGGGCGAAGGTGCGGTGGCTGGGAAAGCCGAACAGGTTAGGCATCTAAGAATCGTGCATCATGTGCATGCTTCTCGATGTACTCGCGGCGATAGCCGACCTCGGAACCCATCAGCTCGCGCACGGCGCGGTCCGCCACCACGGCGTCCTCGATCGACACACGCTGCAGGATGCGGGTCTTGGGGTCCATCGTCGTCGAGGCAAGCTGCTTGGGGTCCATCTCGCCCAGGCCCTTGTAGCGCTGGACGGTATAGCCCTTGCGCTTTTTGGTGATCTTGCCGTCCTTGGCCTTGCCGTCCTCGTCGTTATCGTCGGGGTTCAGGCCCAGACTCTGGATGGTGTCGCGCAGGATCTCGTCTTCGGGCTGGCGGCCGTTGGGATACACGTAGTGGATCTTGTTGCGCACCTTAATGCCAAAGATGGGCGGGCAGGCAACATAGACGTAGCCGGCATCGATCAGCGGACGCATGTACTTGTAGAAGAACGTCAGCAGCAGGATGCGGATATGCGCACCGTCGACGTCTGCATCGGTCATGATGATGATCTTGTGGTAGCGCGCCTTGGTGATATCGAAGTCGCCGCCGTCGCCGGCACTCGTCGTGACGCCGCAGCCGATCGCGGTAATCAGCGACTGGATGGTGTCACTCGAGAACGCTCGATGGTCACCAACGCGTTCGACGTTCAAAATCTTGCCGCGCAGGGGCAGAATCGCCTGGATGTCTCGGCGACGGCCGTCCTTGGCCGAACCGCCTGCCGAGTCGCCCTCTACGATGAAGAGCTCGGTCAGCTCGGCATCGCGCACCGAGCAGTCAGCGAGCTTACCGGGCAGGGACGCCGTCTCGAGCAGGCTCTTGCGGCGGGTCGCCTCGCGCGCCTTGCGGGCGGCATTGCGCGCCTTGCAGGCCTGCTGCGCCTTCTTGACGATCTCGCGAGCGGGCTTGGGATGCTCCTCCAAGTAATCGGCGAGGCCGTCGGTCACAATCTTGAGCGTGAGCGCTCGCATATAGGAGCTGCCGAGCTTTGCCTTGGTCTGGCCCTCAAACTGCGGATCGGGCAGCTTGACCGAGATAACGGCCGAAAGGCCCTCGCGCACATCGTCGCCGGTCAGGTTGGCGTCTTTTTCCTTGAGCAGGTTCTGCTTGCGCGCGTAATCGTTGATCACGCGGGTGAGCGCGGTACGGAAGCCCTCAAGGTGCATGCCGCCTTCGGGGGTGTAGATGTCGTTGGCAAACGACATGACGTTCTCGCCGTAGCCGCTATTCCACTGCAGGGAAACCTCGACCTCGCCCATCTTGGCCACAGGCGCGTCCGGGTCCGATTTGCCCTCGATGTAGATGGGCTCCTTAAAGGCCTCGGGGACGTCCTTGCCCTCGTTGAGGAACTTGACGAAGTCGATGATGCCGCCCTCGTAGCAAAACTCCTCCACGTGGGGAGTCGCTTCGCGCTCGTCGGTCAGCACGATTTTGAGGTTCTTATTGAGGAACGCCGTCTCCTGCAGACGGTTATGCAGCGTATCGAAATCGTAGATGCAGGTCTCGAAGATCTCGTCGTCGGGCCAGAAGGTGACGGTGGTGCCCGTCGAATCCGAGGTGCCCACGACCTCCATCTTCTTGACGGTCTTGCCGCGCGAGAACTCCATCTCGTAGGTGTTGCCATCGCGACGAACCTGAACGACCACACGCTTGGACAGTGCGTTGACGACGGAGATGCCCACGCCGTGCAGGCCGCCCGAGACCTTATAGGCCGAGTTATCGAACTTACCGCCGGCGTGCAAGATCGTCATGACGACCTCGAGCGTCGGGATCTTTTTAACAGGGTGCTCGTCGACGGGGATGCCGCGCCCGTTGTCGACGACCGTGATGGAGTTGTCGGCGTGGACCGTCACCTGGATCTCGGTGCAGAAACCGGCCATGGCCTCGTCGACAGAGTTGTCAACGATCTCCCACACCAGGTGATGCAGACCGCTGGCGCTCGTCGAGCCGATATACATGCCCGGGCGCTTACGAACGGCCTCGAGACCTTCGAGAATCTTAATCTCGCCGCCATCGTAATCGTTTTCGTTTGCCACACGTCCTCCTTCAGTCAAGAAAATGTGTACAGCCTTACTAGTTTATCGTAAAAAAATACCCTCGGGAACGAGGGTATTTGGCTCTACAAGGCCACCAGATGCGATTTAAGGCTCTTTTTTGCTTTGCACGCCCTTGGCCCACTCGGCACTGGCTCTCATGGCGTTCTCGAGGGCCTCGCGCAGTTTTTGGTCTTCGATGGGCGCCACTTGGCGCTCAATCTCGGTGCGCTCGGCATCGCTGAGGTCGGCGTGTGGGGCCGGCGGGCGCTCGGTCGTCGCTGGGCGAAGGCGCTCCTTGGCGGCGGGCGGCATGTGACCGGGCGCGGTGGTTTTGAACACCAGGCCGTCCACATGCGCACCGGCGCGCTCCATGCGCGCGCGGATGATCTCGCGCAACAACGTCATTTCCTGCGTCCACGAGGGCGAGTCGAGATATACCAGCAGCTCATTGGACTCGGACAGGTAGCGCAGGCCCGTCACATGCCGCCCCTCGCGCGTGCCCGAGCACACCGCGTTCCACGCGCGATAGACCGCGCGCGACTCCTCGGCGGCCTCCATCTGCGCACGGCGCTCAGGGGTCGCAGCCGCCAGGATGCGCTGGCGCTCTGCGTTCAAAAAGCCACTGAAGGCGACCGTTTCGCTCTCGCGCTCGTAATTAGCACGTCTCACCCATGCTCACCACCTTGGCTCGATCAAGCAGGTCATCGGTAAAGTACCCCAGGTTGGTCGTGGTTATGACCGTCTGGATATCATCGCCGATCAGCCGCAGGAAAGCGCCGCGACGCTCGCCGTCGAGCTCGCTCATCACGTCGTCCAGAAGCAACAGCGGAGCAGTACCCAGAACATCGCGAGCCACGGCCACCTCGGCCACCTTCCAGGACAGTACCAACGTTCGCTGCTGTCCTTGGCTGGCAAATGAACGGGCGGAGCGACCCGCCACGGTAAATTCAATCTCGTCGCGATGCGGCCCCACCAACGTCACGCCGCGGCGAATTTCCTCGCCGGCGTGCTCATCAAGGGCGGCCAGCATGCGCTCGTACGCCCAGCCCTTCAGCTCTTCGCGATCCTCGACCTGGGGCAAATCCCCCAGCGTGGACGCATAGGACACGTTGGCGGCTTCACCGGACGCCACTTGCCCGTAGGCAGTACGCACATGGCCCGCCAGCCGGTCGAGCAGGGCCAACCGGTGCACGAGCAGAGCCGCGCCCGCGCGGGCAATCGAATCGTTCCACGCGCCGAGCATCTCACGGCAGCACCAGGTCTCCTTGAGCAAGGCGTTGCGCTGGGTCACGCAGCGCCCATAGGCGCTCGCAAGATCGGCATAGCGTGCGCTCAGTTGCATGCCAAAGTCATCGAGGGCGGCGCGGCGCACACTGGCGCCCCGCTTAACCATGTCCAGATGGTCGGGGCAAAACAGCACGCTCGGCAGAACCCCGCGCACACCGGCGGCAGAGCATCTCTTGCCGTTGCGGCTAAACGAGCGCTTACCGTCCTCCGCGCTCAATCCCATATCAAGCACGCGGCCGTCGCCCTCGAGCCTCAGCTCGACCCTGCACGAGCCCACGCCGTCATGAACGAGCTCGGCTGCGGTCGGATGCCTAAACGAGGCGCCGCTCGTCAGCAGCTGCAGCGCCTCTATGAGATTGGTCTTTCCCGCCGCGTTGGGTCCTGCAAGTATCGTCACGCCCTCGTCCAGGGCAAGGCGATAGCTATCGAAGCTGCGGTAGTGCGCGACGGAAAGATCGCGGGCGAACATGGTCATGGCGCAACGCTAGATGCGGACCGGCATGACCAGGTACAGGTAGTTGATCTTGTCGTAGGACTTGAAGATGCCCGCCTGCGAGTAGCTCTTGAGCTCCAGCGTGATCTCCTTCTCCTTGGATAGGGCATTGAGGCAGCCGAAGATGTAGTGGTAGTTGAAGGCGATGGTGCCCGACTCGCCCTCGGCCTCGACATCGATCGTCTCCTGCGCAAGGTCCTGGTCATTGGAGATGGAGGACAGGCCCATCTGCCCGTTCTCGACATCGATCTCGAACTTGACGGCGGGGTTGGCGCTCGCGATAACAGCCACGCGCTTGAGGGCGGCGTTAAGGGCGGCGACGTCGATCTTGACGCTCGTCACGCACGAATCGGGGATGAGCTGCTTGTAGTTGGGGTACACGCCCTCGATACGACGCGACACGTAGGTGGTGTTGCCGGCCTCGAAGACGACTTGGGTGTCGGTAGCCCCGATCATGATGGTCGCCTGGCTGGCCATGATGTTCAGCGCGTCGTTAAAGGCGTCAGCCGGAACGTTGAGTTCAAAGGAACCCTCGAGGGTCGAGGTCTCGACCTGCGTATCGCACACGGCCAAACGGAAGGAATCGGTCGCCACCAGGCGAACGGTGTTGTTCTCGACCTTCATGTGCACGCCGCCCAGGATGGGGCGGGCCTTGTCGGTCGAGGTGACGCGCCACACGCGGCCGACCATCTCGGACAAGATATCGGTCGGCAGCTCCACGGCACTCTCGATGGCATAGGCCGGAAACTCGGGGAAGTCATTAGCATCAAGCGTGTTCAGGCGGAACGAGCTCTTCTCGCAACCAATCAGCACCTGGCGCTCGGACAGCTCAAAGGTGACCGGGGCATCGGGGAGGGTCTTGGTGATATTGGAGAGCATCTTACAGGGGATAACCATCTCGCCCTCTTCTTCGACATGCGCCGCGATGCGATGACGGATCGAGATGGTGTAGTTAGAGGTCTGGAATTCCAAGATGCCGTCTTGCGCCTTGACGAGCACGCCCGACAGGATGGGAAGGGTGGATGCCGAAGCGACACCCTTCATAACGACGCCGATGGCTTGTGTGAGCGAGCTCTGGCTGACGGTGAACTTCATCTTTTAATACCTTTCTATAGATATAAATATCTTAATAATAGTAATAGCACTGACGAAACTGTTGATTATTCCCAAAGACGCAGGTCAGACCCAGAAAGAGAATCGACAGCAACCTGTGTGCAACAGGGGTGGTTTTCCACGTTCAAAATCTGCGCAAAACTTTTCATCACCGCGGGTTGGGTTTTAGACACCTTATGCCCGTGGTTTCGACAAGTTTTCAACAGGTGTCTCTATTTCCCTACGAGCGCAGTGTAATTTTATCGCGCAGCGACTTGAGGTCTTCGGTGACGGTGCGGTCTTCCTGGATCATCTTCTGGACCTTTTTGTAGCTCGTGCTGACGGTCGAGTGGTTGCGGTTGCCAAATTCGGCGCCCACCGCCGTGGTCGTCATTTCGCACATCTCGATGGCCAGGTAGATAGCGATATGGCGTGCTTTGGCGATATTGGCGTTGCGACGCGGGCCGATGAGCTCCTCGTGTGTCACGCCGTACTGCTCTTCGATGACGGACTGAACCGTCTGGACGTTGATCTTTTTGGCCGATGTGTCGAAGTACTGGCTGGCGATGGCGTCGATATCGTCAAAGGTGAGCTCTCCGCCCTCGCGCTCGCGGTCGCCCGCCTCGCCGGCGCAGCGCTCGCAAAAGCTCTCGAGTTCGCGGATGTTGGTGCCCGAGACCTCGGCCATGTGTTTAAAGTGCTCGTCGGTCAGGTGCCCGCCGTCGCCCCCATAGGCCGCCAGCAGTGAGTCGTCGCCCGCCTCGGGAGCGGCGACGATGGTGTTCTCGTAATAGCGCTGCAAGATCTTGTATTTCATCTCGTAGCTGGGCTCTGCGACCAGGCAGAGCATTCCGGCGTTGAAGCGGCTGGTCAGACGCTCGTCCATGCTCAGGTCCTTGGGGGCGCGGTCTGCCGCGATGACGACCTTCTTGTTGTTGCGGATGAACTCGTCCATGAGCTGGAAAAAGTAGTCCACACTCGCGCGCTTGCCGATGATGTTTTGGATGTCATCGATGATGAGCACGTCCACGCCGTGGTACGCCTGCATGATGGGGGCGTTGCTCTTCTTTTGACGGTCGAACTCGGTCATCAGGTCGTCCAGATATGCCTGGGAGTTGGCATACTTGACCTTGATCTCGGGCGACTTCTCGGCGAGCTCGTTTTTGATGGCGAGCAGCAGATGGGTCTTGCCCAGCCCCGATTTGCCATAGATGAACAGGGATGTGCATGTGCCGCGCTCGTCCGCGAGGGCGGCAAACTTGAGTGCCGAGCGATAGGCATGGCTGTTCTCGGGGCCGTAGACAAAGTTCTCAAAGGTAAATTTTGAGTTCGCGGCGAGCGGGGCTCCATCCGTATTCTGCTCGGCCGGCACGGTCGGTGCTGGCATGGGTGAAGCGGGGGCCGCAGCTTGCGTGGATTTAGTCGGCGCTCCGCCCTTCATCTGGTTCATCATGCGACGAAAATCGTCGGCCGAGAGCGTGTTCTTGATTGCAATGCCCGAATCCGCGCCCGCCGCTGCGTCGTGAGCGATGGGCATGTGCGTGACGGGTGCGTTCGTTGACGTCGCCGCCGCGCTCGTCAACGGTGCCATTGTTTCACGGGAAACATCGCTGTGCTGGTGCTCGATTGTCGGCACATCGCCTGCGGAGGCCGGCACCGCCGGGGAAGCAGCGGGAGCCGTGGCGGGCGCCGTGGCGGCAGCGGATTCCGTCGCGGCGCCTTGCGGTGCCACGATGTCGAGAGCAATCGGTGCAAAGGCGATTTCTTCCAGATAGGCCTCAATAGTCGGCTGATGCTTTTTGAGCTGCGCGATGGCAAAGCGCGAGGGGGCCTCGATCGTGAGCGTATCTTCGGTCAGGCTTATGGCGCGCGATTGCCCCAGCATGTTGATGAGGCGTGCATCTTGGCCGTCGCGCTGGCAAAAGGCGATGGCATCCCCCAGGATGATGCTTGCTTCCTCGTCCACTGTCTCTCCCGTTCTTTAGCTCTGAGCTCGTACGCGAGCGGCGCCGAGTTCGGTCAGATGGTATTTCTGGCCATGCTTGATGACCAAGCCGGCCTGCGCCAAGTCATTGAGCGTGCGTGACCAAGTGGGGGCCGAGTTTCCAAACGCCCTCGCAAGATCGGTTGCGCCGCACGCTTGATTTTGCGCCAGATAGCCCAGCGCGGCGTTGCCGCGATCGCTTACGAACACGTCCGGTTGTGGCTGTGCATACTGATTTACTGCATTAGGATACATCATTTGAGCTGCTGGTTGTTGAGAACTCTGCGTCGGCGGCATTTGCTGTTGAAAACTTTGAGGCCACTGTTGGTAAGGCTGCGGAGGCGTCTGCTGGGCCCAGGGGTTGTACTGCTGCTGCGGCATCTGCTGGTACGGCTGCTGATATCCCTGCTGGTACTGCTGCGGGAACTGCTGGCCATACCCCAGTGGCGGCATCTGCTGATATGGATATCCCTGTTGGTACGGCTGATAGCCCATTTGCTGGCCACCCGGCGCCCCCGTCGCCTGCTGCATTGCTGCTGCATCCTGATCAGCCAGCGGCATGGCCTCTGGCATGTTTGGCGGCATCGACATAGATGCCGCCTGGGGTTCTTGTGTGGGAAGCATTCCGGGCTGCTGCATCTGTCCCACGGGGGGCTGCATCTGCTGCGTTGCCACGGGCTGCTGCGCAAAAGCTCCCGGCAGGGGATATGTGGGCTGCTCCGTCTCGGGCCGCACGGCAGCGCCGCGTCCGCCGGCACGCTCGATTTCCTGCACGCGTTTAGGGTTCAGGCTTACCGTAACCACGGTGCCGTTGCCCATGTTGTCCTCGATGGATACGGCACCGCCGGCGTTTTCCAAATACTCCTGCACCATGGGAAACCCTGCTCCGGTTCCACGGATATAGCGCTTCATCTTGCTGTTTGCGCTGGTAACGCCAAAGTCGAAAGCACGTTCCTTGTCGTCGATGCCGGGTCCTTGGTCAGCAAAGCGGATGGTGTCTCCGCCGTCCAGAATCGAGATGATGGGCTCGGCAAAGTGTGCGTGGATAAAGTTTTCGACAATCTCGCGGATGACCATGAGCGAGATATGGCCACCTTGTTCTTTCATGCACTGGTAGACGGTGTTGGTCGTCTCTTCCAAATACGTGCGGACATCTTGCGGATCAATGACGATCACCCGCGGTGTCGACAGCATGTCGTCATAGACGGCGATGCGCGCGGCGTACATGGCTTTTGGCGCCTGCGTGGTCGTCTGCTCGCCTTCCGCACGCTCTTCGCGCACGCCGGTGATGTGCTCGTTGTCGGGTGCCGGGTCTCCGGAATCGACCATGGTGTAAAAGTCGTCAGACATGCCGCTCGCAATCTTTCAAAAGGTTTCGAACAAATAGTAGCTCACCGTGCAACGTTTCTCATCTTTCGACAACTTTTCAAAACTTGTTGAAAACTTTGGAAAACGGGTGAAAAGTTCTCAACATTGCCAACATGACCTGTTGAAAACTCGATGAAATATCGTGAAAGGTTGCCATGAGGCGCAAATTTCGGTTGTGCTTATGGGGGAACCGTGTGAACTGCGCAACCTTTTACCTTTGATTTCTTGACATTTGAACATTGATTTCCCTACAATCTTCAAGCTCACGTGTCTATATCTGCGTCCGCGTCCCCGCGGACACTCGAAATGCAGCAGGAGGAACTTAAGATGAAGCGTACGTATCAGCCTAATAAGCGTAAGCGTGCCAAGACCCATGGCTTCCGTGCCCGTATGGCCACTAAGGGTGGTCGTGCCGTGCTCGCCCGTCGTCGCGCCAAGGGCCGCAAGCGTCTCACTGTCTAGCAGCGATACACACATCTCGCATGAAGACTATTAAGTCTCGGCAAGATTTCGAGCATGTGTTCAGTCAGGGGCGTCGTTTCAATCACCCTCTGATTCGAATGACCATATGTGAATCGGTTGGCGAAGGCGACTCCGGAAGGGTCGCCTTCGTTGGTGCTAAGCGACTCGGTTGTGCCGTCGTGCGCAACCGATCTAAGCGTGTGATGCGTGAGGCCGCCCGCAGCTGCGGATTTCCCGTTGCGGGTTATGACATCATCTTGTTTGCAACTCCCAAGACGAGGGTTTCCTCGCCGCAGGAGATGGACAAGGCGTTGCGTTCGCTTATGAAGCGCGCCGGCGTTGCCGGGGAGGAGCGATGAGCAATCACGTTTTGCGACGTGTTGCCATCGCTCCTATTCGCATATATCAACAGGTTATTTCGCCCTTATTGCCTGACGCCTGCATTTATTACCCAACGTGCTCGCAATACGCCATCCAGGCGATTGAGAAGCACGGTGTTTTGAGAGGCTGCTGGCTTGCCGTGAGGCGCATCGCTCGTTGCAATCCCCTGCACGTCGGCGGTTATGACCCTGTGCCCTAGCGGGCACTCGCTATCGGAGGAAAACTTACATGTGGGATTGGATCGTTAACATCCTTTTCGAGCTGCTCAAGCTCATCCAGACCTTTGCGGTCGACTGGGGCCTGTCCATCATCATCCTGGTGGTCATCATCCGTCTGCTGCTGACGCCGCTTATGCTCAAGTCGACCAAGTCGACGGCTCGCATGCAGGTGCTGCAGCCCAAGATGCTCGAGATCCAGGAGCGCTATGCCGACGATCCCCAGCGTCAGGCCGAGGAGATGCAGAAGTTCTACAGCGAGAACAAGTTCAACCCCATGGCTGGCTGTCTGCCGCTGCTGATTCAGATGCCTATCCTGTTCGCCCTGTTTACATTGCTGCGCAACCTGCCGCAGTACTTTAACGACGGCACGTTCTCGTTCTTCAACATCCTGCCCGACCTGACCACCACGCCGAGCGCTTCCTTTGCCGAAGGCTTTATGGTTGCACTGCCTGCGCTGGTTTGCCTGATCCTGTTTGCCGTCCTGACCCTGATTCCGCAGCTCTATATGTCGCGCAACCAGACCGGCCAGCAGGCTCAGAGCATGCGTATGATGGCCGTTGTCATGACGGTCATGATGCTTTGGATGGGCTGGAGCCTTCCCGTTGGTGTTCTGCTGTACTACGACGTCTCGTCTGCTTGGCAGGTTATCCAGCAGATTTTTGTGACGCAGAAGGTCATCGACAAGGCGAAGGCCGATGAGGAGGAGCGTCTTAAGAACGCTCCGCTGCAGGTTGAGGTCACTCGTCGCGAGAAGAAGCCGCGCCCGCACAAGAAGAAGTAGTGGGATATCAATCTTATTTAGGTACCTAACTTTTGGAGTACGTTATGTCTGAAGAGATCATCGAGGATATGCTTGAGGAGGTTGCCCCGCAGGTCGCGGGCGATTATCCCGAGATTGCACAGCGCTACAAGGCTGGTGAAGAGCTGACCGATGAGGAGCTCGACACCATTGCCGATGTTGCGATTTCCATCCTGCGTTCCATCCTTTCGCACTTCGATGCCGCCAACTCTCCTATCGATGAGTATGAGGGCGACGAGGGTGAGCTGATTTTGGATGTAACGGCTCCCGACCTTGCTGTTCTCATTGGCCGTCATGGTCGCACTCTTGATGCTCTTCAGGTTATGTTCTCTTTGCTGGTGAGCCGCAAGCTTGGCTTTAGGTATCCGGTTGTAGTGGACGTCGAGGGATACAAGAGTCGCCGTCAGGATAAGGTCGCCTCCATGGCTCAGTCTGCTGCCGAGCGTGCCATCCGCACTCATAAGAGTGTTTCGCTTCCGCCCATGAATGCCTACGAGCGCCGACTGGTTCACATTGCACTTCGTGGCAACGATGCAGTCGATACTCATTCTGAGGGTTCTGACCCTGATCGCCATGTGGTGATTGTTGCTCGATAATCTACTCGAGCTTATGCTAGGGGGACGTGGTTTCCACGTCCCCTTTTTTTGTCAAAAGTTCTCGATACGCTGATTTTTGTCAGAAAGGAGCTTCTGTTGTTTGTACTTACCGATCAGCAGGCTGACGAGATGTTGAGTCGCCTAACTTCCTATTGCAAAGAATATTCCTTGAGCGTAACTGATATTGAGCTGAGGAAATGTATCCAGCATTTGGATTTGGTTCTAGAAACAAATAAGACAACCAATCTCACCCGTATTCTTAACGTAGAAGATGCTGCCGTACTTCATATCCTCGACTCACTTGTTTTGCTCCCCTATATCAATAAGGCTCCTGAGGGAGCTTTGCTCGATATGGGAACAGGTGCGGGCTTCCCTGGTATTCCATTAACCATAACCACGCTTCGTAAAGCTACTTATATTGACTCTGTTGGCAAGAAGGTTGATGCGGTTAATTCCTTTGTCCATGCTCTTGGATTGAAACATGCTCATGCGGTTCATGATCGTCTTGAAGAATATGCTCGAAGCCATAAGAAGCAGTTCTCCGTTGTAACCGCCCGCGCACTGGCCCCTCTACCGATTCTTGTTGAGTATGCGGCTCCGTACCTGAAGGATGGAGGGCTATTTGTTATCACCAAGGGCAATCCTTCGGATGAGGAGCTTGCTTCCGGCATGTCAGCAGCTAAGATTTGCGGCTTCACTTTGCTTCTGAATGACGCAATTGATTTGCCTGAAGGCTTGGGTCACAGGGAGTTCATTGTTCTTAAGAAGAGTCATTCAGCATCCGTTTCATTGCCTCGTGCAAATGGCATGGCAAAGAAGAATCCGCTTGCCTAGATGTTTCACGTGAAACATAATGGATACTAACAGCTTGCAGTGTTTCACGTGAAACATAGCAGTTGCTATCGATTCGGAATGTTTCACGTGAAACATCCTCCGTTTGACAGCTTTAATACACACCAGGAGGGACCGTGGGATTTCGCGACGTTAAGCGTTCTAAGAGCGCAAAAGACACGCGTATCATTGCAATCATCAATCAAAAAGGCGGCGTCGGTAAGTCAACGACGGCTGTAAACCTTGCAGCAGCACTGGGTGAGCAGGGTCGTAAGACACTGATTGTCGATTTTGATCCGCAGGGAAACAGCACCAGTGGATTCGGAATTGAAAAAGAAGACCTTGATCACTGCATCTATGATGCATTGTTGAATGATGTGCCGGCAGAATCGCTTGTTCTTGATACAAATTGCAAAAAGGTATTCGTAATTCCGGCTACAATTCAGCTTGCAGGCGCGGAAATTGAACTCGTAAGCGCAATTGCTCGTGAAACCCGCCTCAAAGATTTGCTTGAGCCGATTCAGGACGAGTTCGATTTTATTTTCATTGACTGCCCTCCTTCGCTCGGCCTGCTTACTATCAACGCTTTGACCGCAGCAGACAGCGTTTTGATTCCGATCCAGTGCGAGTATTACGCACTCGAGGGCGTTACGAAACTGCTTGAGTCAATGAAGATGGTCAAATCTCGTCTGAACAAGGGCTTAGACACCTACGGTGTGCTTATGACCATGTATGACTCGCGTACTTCTCTATCGAATCAGGTTGTTGAGGAGGTTCAATCGTACTTTGGTGATAAGGCATTTAAGACGTTGATCCCCCGTACGGTTAAAATCTCCGAAGCTCCGTCTTTTGGGGAACCGGTAATTACCTATGCACCTCAAAATAAGGGTGCAAAAGCATATATGAACCTTGCAAAAGAGGTGATCAAGCGTGCCTAGTGTAAAGAAACGTGGCGGATTGGGACGTGGACTCAATGCTTTGGTCTCAGAGGCCGAGTATGAGACCGGTGGTTCGGCTGCATCGGCTTCGAATGCCGCATCTGAAACAAAACTACCTATTGAGGATATCGTTCCCAACCCTAATCAGCCGCGAATTCACTTTAACGAAACTGAACTTCGTGAGTTGAGCGAATCAATCCAAGAACATGGCGTCTTGCAGCCGCTTTTGGTTCGCAAACATGGAAACGGCTATGAGATCATCGCTGGTGAGCGTCGTTACCAAGCGTCAAAGCTTGCTGGTCTTGAGGAGCTGCCTGTCATCATTAAAGATGTTAATGATGAAGAGATGCTGGCTCTTGCTCTGATCGAAAACCTTCAGCGTTCTGATCTGAATCCCGTCGAAGAGGCTAAGGGCTATCGCCAGCTTATCGATGCCAGCGGTATGACCCAGGAGGCATTGTCGAAGGCAGTCAGCAAGTCACGCTCTGCAATTACAAACTCGCTGCGCCTTCTCGATCTCCCTGAAGTTGTTCAGCAGATGATTTTTGAGGGCAAACTTACTGCTGGTCATGCACGTGCGATTCTTGCAGTTCCCTATGAGGACGCTCGAATTCGACTTGCAGAGAAGGTTGTTGCAGAGGGCCTTTCCGTAAGAGCGACAGAAAATCTTGCTCCGTTGTTTTCTGCCGGAGAGACACCTAAGACGCCGAGGCCTGCAACGCCTCAGTCTTTTAAAAAGGCTGCCCGCGTGCTTCGTCAGGTTTTTAATACCAACGTGCGTGTTAAGAGCTCGCGTGGAAAGAATAAGATTGAGATTGAGTTTAAAGACGAGGAAGAGCTCTCTCGTATTCTTGGCGAAATGATTCAGTTTGATCAAGGAGGCCAAGATGAAGAATAGGATTATAACTGCGATTGCATTGGCGACGACTGTCGCGGCTGGTGCCTTTGCTGGCTATAAGATCGCGACAGACGATGAACTTCGAGGTCGTTTGCTTCGTAGTGCGCAAGATATTGTCGATACATCCAAGAAGAAAATGGATGTTATGACAGAAGATGTTGCCATGCGTACGGCTCAGGTAACGAAGAATCCCAAGATTAATCAAGGTTGGGTTAGTAACCAATGGGAAAATGTAGGCTATTAGGTACCTAACAATTACTTAGCATATTTTGAGGGGTCCTTGTCTGATTCACGAGGCAAGGACCCCTTATTTTGGCCGTAAAAAATGGGACAGGTAGCAGCTGATTCAAAATTAAGGTCAATAAATAAAACGGCCCCGGTTGCATCTCCTGTAACCGGGGCCGTTCGATGTTTCACATGAAACGTTTTGGGGTGCGACTCCCCTATGCGTTCTTCTGAACTTTGAAGCGCTGCTTCAGCTGTCCGCAAGCGGCGTCAATATCGTTACCACGGGAGTTACGAATCGTGGTCTCGATGCCACGGGACTCAAGACGACGCTGAAGATCCTCAACCTTATGAATCGGCGACGGCTTGAGCGGGCTGCCCTCGATGTCGTTAAGCTGAATCAGGTTAACGTGGCACAGCGTTCCCTCGCAGAAGTCGCAGAGCGCCTGCATCTCGGGATTCGTATCGTTGACGCCTTCGATCATGGCATACTCATAGGTCGGGCGGCGGCCAGTCTTCTCGGTGTAGAGCTGAAGCGCCTCGTGAAGGCGAAGCAACGTGTACTTCTTAACACCGGGCATAAGCTTATTGCGCGTCGACTGGATGGCGGAATGCAGTGAAACAGCAAGCGTGAACTGCTCGGGGATGTCGGCAAATTTGCGAATACCGGGAATAACGCCACTGGTAGAGACGGTGAGGTGACGAGCACCGATACCAATGCCATCGGGGTCGTTGAGGATTCGCAGCGCCTTGAGAACCTCGTCGTAGTTGGCAAATGGTTCGCCCTGGCCCATGAAGACGACGCTCGTGGCGCGCTCGCCAAAGTCGTTGGATACATGAAGTACCTGGTCGACGATCTCTTGAGCGGTCAGAGAGCGCTTGAGGCCGTTGAGACCGGTAGCGCAAAAGGCGCAGCCCATGCCACAGCCAGCTTGGGTGGAAACGCAGACGGAAAGCTTGTTACGACGGGGCATGCCGACAGTCTCGACGGAAACGCCGTCGTGGTACTCGAGCAGATACTTGCGCGAGCCATCTTTGGAAACCTGCTTGGTTAGTTCAGTCGGCGTGTCAAAGGCAAAAGCCTCTTTAAGCTGCTCGCGGAAAGCCTTAGGAAGGTTTGTCATATCGTTAAACGAACAAACGTTCTTCTCAAAGACCCATTCGATGAGCTGCTTCGCGCGGAAGGCGGGCTGGCCAAGCTCGGCCACGAGCTCGCGAATATCGTTTTGGCTCAAGTCGCGAATGTCCTGAGATTTAGTCCTGGGATTCATGGAAGCCTTTCGATTTTGGGGAAACGTAGAGGGTATCGCTACAATATGGTATCAGCTGCAGAAATTATAGAGGAGGAGTCTGCCCATGCCGGGTAAAAGCCTAGAGAACATGCACGTAGCGGTCTTGGCGGGCGGTCATTCCGCTGAGCGCGAGA
Source organism: Collinsella sp. CLA-ER-H5 (assembly GCF_040092375.1). Classification (NCBI taxonomy): domain Bacteria; kingdom Bacillati; phylum Actinomycetota; class Coriobacteriia; order Coriobacteriales; family Coriobacteriaceae; genus Collinsella; species Collinsella sp. CLA-ER-H5. The sequence continues at coordinate 23,076 of NZ_JBBNLR010000022.1, read as the reverse complement.
TCTCGCTCAATTCGGGAAAGAACGTCGTGGTTGCCTTGAAGGAGGCCGGCTACACTTCGGTGGAGCTGCTCGACACGGCTGCCGATGATTTTATGGTAACCATGGCGACCGGCGGCTTTGACGTGGCGTTTATCGCCATGCACGGTGCCGGCGGCGAGGATGGCGCCATGCAAGGCGCCATGGAGACCCTGGGTATCCCCTACACGGCTTCGGGCGTGCTTGCCAGCGCCTGCGGTGCCGACAAGGAGGTCTCTAAGCTCCTGTACGCCAAGGCGGGCATTCCCATTGCCCCCGGCCTTGCGCTCGAGGTGGGCGATGAAGTCGATATCGATCATATCGTCGAGGTTTGTGGCGAGCGCTGCTTTGTGAAGCCGGCCGTCAACGGTTCCAGCTATGGCATTTCCCTGGTCCATGAGCCCTCCGAGCTGCCCGCGGCAATCGCCAAGGCGTTTGAGTACGGCGACAAAGTGCTGGTCGAGAAGTGCATCGAGGGTACCGAGATCACCGTCGGCGTATACGGCGAAGATGACGTGCGCGCTCTGCCGATTGTCGAGATTCGTAAGCCCGAGGACTGCGAGTTCTACGATCTGGACGTGAAGTATGTCGACCCTACGGACATCCATCGCATTCCGGCGCAGATTTCACCCGAGAATTACGCTCGTGCCCAGGAGCTTGCCTGTGCTGCTCACAAGGCCCTCGGTTGCCTGGGTATCTCGCGCAGCGACTTTATCGTGAGTGAGGACGGCCCCGTTATCCTCGAGACCAATACCATTCCCGGCATGACCGATACGTCGCTGTATCCGGACGAGATACGCCACACCGACGACATGACGTTCCCGCAGGTCTGTGACAGCCTGATCCGTATGGGCCTTCGTCGAGCGGGCATTGCATGCTAATCGAGGACGCGGTTTCGTCAGGAACGCCGCAGTTTGTCATCGACTCCTATGCCACGCTTGCCGAACGCGCCAAAACGCAGTCCTTCGGCCTTATCGAGGAAGATGTGATCGTCCTCGATACCGAGACCACAGGTCTTTCGGTGCAGGACAATGAGCTGATCGAGATCTCGGCGGCCCGTCTTTCGGGCCGCGAGGTCGTCGACCGCTTCGATACCTTCGTGCATCCCAAACAGCTGATTCCCGCCGAGATTACCGAGCTCACGAGCATTACAAACGCCGATGTGGCAGATGCCCCGTCGGCCGTCGAGGCCGTGGCCGCTCTCGCCGATTTTGTCGGCGGCTGCCCGGTGATTGCGCATAACGCCACCTTCGACCGTTCGTTTATCGAGTCGGTCAAGGGCGGTGTCAACGTCAGCGACATCTGGATCGATTCGCTGGCGCTGTCGCGCATCGCGCTTCCGCGCCTGGCCTCGCATAAGCTCTCTTTCATGGCCGACCTGTTTGGCTGCGACTCGGTGTCGCACCGCGCCAACGCCGATGTCGACGCCCTGTGTGGCGTATGGCGCGTGTTGCTCGTGGCGCTCACCGACTTGCCCCAGGGCTTAATGGCGCGCTTGGCCGACATGCATCCCGACGTACCCTGGTCCTATCGTCCCATCTTCTCCTTCTTGGCGGGGCAGAACCCCGGTTCCATCTTCTCTCTCAGTGCCGCCCGCGCCGACGTACTCAAGGCCGATCGGGCCGATGATCGCGTTGATGCGGACGAGCTACCGGTCCTTAGGATGCCGAGCCGCGAGGAAATCGAGGCGGACTATGCCCCGGGCGGCCTGGTTAATCGTATGTACCCCACGTACGAGCCGCGCGATGAGCAGATCGCGATGGCGCTCGAGGTCCGCGATGCGCTGGTCACGGGCACTCATCGTGTAATTGAGGCGGGCACAGGCGTCGGCAAATCGATGGCCTATCTGGTGCCTTTTGCCGAGGCAGCGCGCCGTAACAACATCACGGTTGGTATTGCGACCAAATCGAACAATCTTGCCGACCAGCTCATGTACCATGAGCTGCCAAAACTTGCCGAGCAACTGGACGGTGGTCTGTCATTTTGCGCTCTCAAGGGGTATGACCACTATCCGTGCCTGCGCAAGCTTGAGCGCATGAGCCGCGGCCAGGTCGAGATTACCACCAAGCGCGATCCGGCGGACACGCTCACGGCGGTCGCGGTCATTATGGCGTACGTCTGCCAATCAGCCGATGGCGACCTCGACTCGCTTGGCATTCGGTGGCGCAGCGTCAACCGCCCCGACTTTACGACGGCCTCGCGCGAGTGTGCTCGTCGCCTCTGTCCGTTTTTCCCTGATAAATGTTTGGTCCACGGCGCTCGCCGTCGTGCGGCGCACGCCGATGTGGTGGTCACCAACCATTCCCTGCTGTTCCGCAATGTTGCGGCCGAGGGCAGGATTTTGCCTCCGATTCGTCATTGGGTAATCGACGAGGCCCATTCCATCGAGCGCGAGGCGCGCCGTCAGTGGGCGCGCGTGGTGTCGGCGGACGAATCACGCGTTCTGTTTGAGCGCCTGGGTGGCTCGAGCACCGGCGCGCTAAGCCAGGTTTCCCGTGATTTGGCAACCTCCGAGGGCTCTACGCTCTATCTGGGCCTTACTGCCAAGGCGACGTCGACAGTTGCACGCGCGAGCATGGCAATCGCCGACGTGTTCGATGGCGTTCGCGAGCTCGGTCGCCGTGCCCGTGGGGGTTATGATAATGCCAATCTATGGATTGGCCCCGAGTTGCGCGAATCTGACGACTGGCATGATTTCTTACCGTCGGCCTACACTGCCATCGACGCATTGGAACAGGCTGACAAGAGCGTCGACGCGCTGGTGCAAGCCGTCGCCGCCGACAAGCCCGAGGTTGTTGTCGACCTGGGTGATATCTCGCGCCGCCTGCACGAGCTGGCCGAGAACCTCAAACTCATCATTGAGGGCACCGATGAACACTACGTGTATTCGCTGCAGGTCAATCGCAGGTTGCGTGCCGGCGGAGAATCAATGACCGCAGAGCGCATCGACATTGGCGAGGCCTTGGCAACCGAGTGGCTGCCCGAGGTCCACACGGCTATCTTTGCATCGGCGACCATGACGGTTTCCAAGAGCTTTGAGCACTTTAACCACGCCGTCGGCCTCGATCGCATCGGTGCCTCGACATCATCGTCGCTGCACTTGGATTCGAGCTACGACTTCGATTCGAATATGGCTGTAGTCGTTGCGGGCGATATCCCCGATCCGCGCGACCGTGAAGGCTATCTTTCGGCGCTCGAGCGTGTGCTGGTCGACGCTCATCTTGCCATGGGCGGCTCGGTGCTTACGCTGTTCACCAACAGGCGTGACATGGAGGAGCTGTACGCTCGCGTCGAGCCCAAGATGGCTCGTGCGGGTCTGGAACTCAACTGCCAGCAGCGCAACTCGTCTCCTCGTCGTTTGCGCGATCGCTTTATCAACGAACCGACCTCGTCGCTCTTTGCACTTAAGGCCTTTTGGGAAGGGTTTGATGCCAGCGGCGAGACGCTGCGCTGCGTCATCATCCCCAAGCTGCCGTTCTCGAGCCCCACAGACCCGCTCTCATGCGAGCGCAATCTGCGCGAAGACCGCGCTTGGGCGCGCTATTCGCTGCCCGAGGCCGTGCTCGAGGTCAAGCAGGCAGCCGGTCGCCTCATTCGCTCATCGACCGATTGTGGCGTACTCATCTTGGCCGACCCGCGCCTGGTGACGAAGGGCTACGGCAAGAAATTCTTAACGTCGCTGCCCACGAGTTCCTATCAGCGCATCGAGTCGGCACAAATCGGGCACTATCTACAGCTGTGGCGCGCACGCCACGAGCGGTGCCGCTAAAGCGGACAGGCGAGGGATTTTGCCATATCGCACAGACGCTCTGACAGGGTGGGGTCATCCAAGATGCGGATGGCTCCGCCCGCTGCGATTATCTGGCTCAGCAGCCAACGCTCGGAGCCGTAATGCACGGTTAACGTTGCCGTGTCTGCCCCGCTGCGCTCGATTAGGGTGATGCCGGCCCAGTCCAGATGTTCCGCCATATCGAATGGCATCAGGAGCTTTGCGCTGCGCTGCGTCCGGGCAAGGGAATCGTGGAGGGATGCGACGTCCGGTGCGTGAGGCACGACGGAGTCTTCCGTCAAGGCGAGTCCCTCGATTTTATCCATGCGATAGGTGCGCTGCTCATCGACCGCGATGTCCCAGGCAATCAGGTATGTTTGGTCGCCGTTTGCCGTAATGCGCAAGGGGTCGACCAGACGATCGCGTGGCCGTGCATCGTCCATCGAGCGATACGAGATGCGGCAGCGAACGCCGTCCTGAATGGCACAGCTCAGCTGCTGCCAGTGCGACCCGTGGTTGACGGTGTCAAAGACGCGCTGGTTATAGCCAAGCTCTTCGGGTAGAAGGGCATGTCGAATCCGAGCTGCCGCCTGGGGATCGATCCCCAACGATTCAAGTTCGTGGTTGAGCACAGCGCCCTCGGCGGCACTCAGGCGCAGCGGTAGCATACGACCGGCGTCACCGGTGAGGACCACACGCTCGCCGCGGCATTTGCAGATGATGCGCGCGCCCGATTCTCGGTCCGCGAGCGTCGAGACGATCTCGAGAATCTCGTCGAGCGACACCCCCGTGATGTCAAATCGACTGCAAATCTCGGTTCGTGTCATGCCGCTCTCGCCGGCGGCGTAGAGGGCCTCCATGATGTCGATGGCGCGCGAGAGCCTCTGCTCGCTGGTGAGTTTACGCACGGGCATGCTCGTGCACCGTCCTTTCAATGAGGTGGTTCCACGCCTGTTTGAGCGATTTGGGGGCCACGGGCCTCATGCCGTCCATGGCGTGGGCCATGCAAAATGAGGCGCCGGCTTCAAGATCGCGCACGTCAACGGTCCAGGTCCATCCCACATCGGTGTGTACGAGCTCACCTCGCCCACGCGTGAGACCGTTGATCATATCGATCTGCGTCTGAGGGGCGAATGAGAACGTGGCTGCAACGGGCGGTCGGTCGGCAAAATCGAATTCAAAGAACAGGTAGTCGCTGAGGTTGAAGTCCGCGGGGATGACGTAGGCCTTCGAAGGACGCCAAGCGCGTACGATGCGGTCGCAGCGGAATGTCCTGATGTCGTCGGTGACGTTGTCGAGGCCGCAGAAGTAAGCCACGCCCTCGCGCTCGAACATGCCGTAGACGCAGACGGTACGTTCTCTCTGCTCGCCGCGTCCGTTCTGATATAAAAATCGCAGCGCGCATCGCTCGGCAAAGGCGCTCCAAACCGCATCGACGGTGGGAGAGCGGCTGATCGGCGCCTCGTCTACCGTCGTCCTGCCGGTGAGATAGGCAATCTTGGAGCGAATATCGGCAAGCGGTGCGGCAAAAGTGGATGAGCCGGCCGCTAGTGTCTGGTCGATGGCGTTGAGCAGGATATCGGCGTCGTCTGCGGTAATGAGGCCGCCTGCCGCAAACGTGTGCTCGCGGTCGATTGTCCACGAGCTTTCCTCGGTCTCCTGCGCGCCGGTGGGGCGAACCTCCTTGATTAAGATGCCGCGTTCGAGCAGCTTGTCACGATCGCGTCGAAACTTGCGCTTATCCGAGTCGATATTGCCCGAGCCATATCCCAGGTCAGAATCCAAGACGATCTGCTCGGTCGTCAGCGGTTCGGGGGAGCTATTGAGCACAAAGAAAAGATTGAGGATGCGCTGAGCCGTTTTATCGAAACTGGGCTCCGAATTCCCCTTTTTAATTGTCTCGGTCGTGTCGCTTGCCGTCATAGGGTCCTCGCATGAGAAGGTGGTTTGCTGCCATGATTTTAGTCCGATATGGAGATTAGGCTATATCCTTGTCCGCTCGGGGCGTTAAGATGGCCCGAATTCGGTCGTTTGCGCTCGCTCGGGGTATACTTTCGACTATATACGGTTCTAATGTGCATGCATTGGGCCTATTTGTCGGATTATGGATGTGGAGCGCACATGGCGAACACCCAGAACTATATTAACCACCTGCTGCAGAACACCGGCATTACGCCGGCGTGCAGCGAAGAAGAGCGCTTGGCTGCCGAGGATATCGCTCAGATCTTCCGCAACCACGGCTTTGATCCCGAGGTTCAGGAGTTCAATGCCCCGGCGCCCAGTAGGTTGGCATTTGCCGTTACCGGTATTCTTGCGTTTGCCGGTGCCCTGCTGATGGGCATCGGCGGCGGTATCGGCTTGGTCGGCACCTTGCTGGCCATTGTCGGCGCCGTTCTTTACGTGCTCGAGCGCACAGGGCACCCCGTGGTTTCGCGCCTGGGCAAGACAAGCGTGAGCCAAAATGTCATCGCCTATCACAAGGCCTCGGGCCCGCTCGCGTCCCCGCGTAACCGCCCGGTGGTCGTTGTCGCACACTACGACTCTCCCCGTGCTGAGCTGCTCGCCCGCGAGCCCTATGCTTCGTATCGTGCGCTCATCGCCAAGCTGCTGCCTGTTGCCACGGTTGCCCCTGCTGCCGTTGCCATCCTGCGTATCCTGCCGCTCCCCGGCGCGCTCAAGGTTCTGCTGTGGATTGTCGCGATCCTCGCTTCCCTCGTTGCACTTGCCAACGCGGCAAACATCATCTCTAACCGCCACATTCTTCCCTATACGTCCGGCGCGGTGTGCAACAAGTCTTCTGTCGCCGCTATGCTCGGCGTTATGGACAACGTTGCTCCCTTCCAGGGCGAAAACGAGTTTCCCGACGATGTTCCGTTCGATACCTATTTTGGGGAGCAAAAGCGTCGTGCCGAGGAAATGGCGCGTGCAGCGGCGGAGTATGCCGCGGCCCAGCAGCAAAACGACTACGGCAACACCATCGAGTACGAAGAGCCTACCTACGCCGAGGACGAGTTCGGTCAGCCGATTGCTCCCGACACTCAGACCGAGCCCGAACAGGGTGAGGCTTTCGACGAGCAGATCGAGGGCTTTGAGGGTGCGTCTGCCGACGAGACGCTGATTGGCGCCATCGTGCCCGAGGATCAGGATCAGGCTGTCCAGGCTGAAGAGTTCAATGACGAGGTTTCCGCTGCCGAGCCGGTGGAGGAGCCTGTCGCGGCCGAGCCCGAGCCCAAGCTCTATCGCAATGCCGCCGGCAACATCCGCTTTGGTTCGGATGCCATCCGTGCGCTCGGAATGCTTCCCGAGTCCTGCACGCTCGATTACGAGGAGGGCGAGGAGCCGACGTTTGAGCCCGAGCCTGCCCCCGTCGTGACTGCACCTGCGCCCGCTGTCACCGTGGATGATGAGTCTGCCGCGGTTGCCGCTGCCGTTGCCGAGCCCGAGGCAGTGTCCGCGATCGATCCCGCGGCAGGACTGGACGTTTTGGCTCCCGCCGCGCCGGCGCAAGACGTTGCGGACGAGTCTGACGACGATTACGTTGAACAGCCGAGGCGCGTGTCTTACGAGAGCGATACTGATTTCTCGGCCGAGATTCCCGCGGCAACGCCCCATGCCGACATTGCATCCGCGTTCTCGTCGATTGGCGCCAGCGCTTCCAACTTCTTTAAGGGTGCGCTTGCAAAGGGCAAGAAATTTGTCGACGATTTCGAGGAGAAGCGCGCTGCCGCACGCGAGGCTGCCGAGCAGGAGGCTATCGCTCAGCAGCAGGCAGCCGAGGCGGCACGTGAGCACGCGGCGCAAGAGTTCGAGCAGAACGAGGCTATGCAGTCCGCGCCCGTCGACGCCGCCGAAGCTACAACGTCCTTTGAGTCCCAGCAACCGGCGTCCGCGGATGTTGTTGAGGCGACGACGTCTTTCGAGGCCCAGCAGCACGTCGATAGCACCATGTCGTTTGATGCCGCGCAGTTCGATTCCACGATAACGTTTGAAAAGCAAGGCACCGCGATTGCCGAGCCCCTTCCTGTTTCCGATGAACAGGGCGACGCGGCAGACGATGACGAGCCTATTGATGCTGCCGAAATCCAAGATGCCGCCGAGGACGAGTCCGTCGAGGCCAACTCTGACGAAGAGCAATACGCGGCAGCCGAGCAAGATGATTCGACCGAGGCCGAGCAGGAGGAAGTGTCTGTGGTTTCCGAGACTCTCGAAACGGATGAGTCGAGACCTTACTCCACGCAGATTTTCACCATGCCGACCCCGAGTGGTTCCGGTGCCACGGTTGCCAATGTCGCTCCCACCCAGGACGAAACGGTCGATTCCCTTATGGCCCAGATTTCCTCCCAAGCATCGCCGCGTCCGCAGATGAATGTTCCCGATCCGGCGTCGGCACCGTCGCCTGCACCCTCCTCGTCTCCGCTGGCTTCGGTCCCCGATCCGTCGCTGCCGTCTATGAAGCAGGCAAACGTTGCGTCTCGCACGTCGCTGTTCGACCTTCCCGATCCCTCTGCCCAGGTCAACGACCCCTTTGCTACCGCCCAAGGTCCCGAACCCACATCGGCACCCGTTGCGCCTCCCGTGCCCGTTGCGTCGGGCGCGCAGCCGATCGAGACCATTTCGGCTCCCGCCCCGGCGGCACCCAAGTCTCGTAAGCGCGGCCTGGGTGGCCTGTTCGGTCGTAAAAAGAAAAACGAGCAGGACAGCATGAGTGACTGGCTGGGCGTCGAAGACGATTACGATGCCAAGAAGTCCGGTCGCGGTATCGGTTCGTGGGATAACTTCGAGGACGATAACGATGGCTGGAAGGGTGGCGCTACGTCTTCCGATGGCGCTTCTTCCGAAGATATGCTCTCGGCTGTCGCCTCTATGGGCGATGATGAGCTGCTCGGTCACGATATCTGGTTTGTGGCAACGGGCGCCTCGGATTGTGATGGCGCCGGCATGAAGGCCTTCTTGGCTTCGCATCGCGATAAGCTCCGCGGCGTATTCTTCATCAATCTTGAATCCGTCGGCGCCGGTAGGCTTTCGGTTGTGACGGTCGAGGGCGAACAACAACTGCTCAAGGGCGATCGCCGCATCATGAACCTGGTCAGCAAGGTCTGCAAGTCGTTCCATGTCGATTGTGGCGCGCTCGAGATGCCCTATGCCAAGACCGATGCCTATGCCGCGCTCGAGGCGAGCCGCCGAGCCCTCACCATCGCCGGCGTGGACGGCACGCGCCTGGCTTGCGCTCGTACCGAGGACGACCTGCCCCACAATGTCAACCCGACGAACATTGCCACGGTATCCGAGGTTGTGACCGAGGTTATCCGCCGTTCGTAGACGGAGCTCTAAGGAGTCAACGTGTTTTCGTATATTAAGCGCCATTGGCCTGTCTACGTGATTTTGACCTTGATTGCCATTGCGTTAGGATTTGGGGCCGCCTACATCGTGGGTGCGAAGGGCTCGACCCCCGCCTCCGCAATCAGCGAAGAGGTGGAGCAAGAACAGAGCACGGGTGCCGATGGGATTCCTGAGTCCGAGCAGGCAATCGTTGATGGTGGATCTTCGTCTGCAGAGTAGATACGGCGATTTACATGATTGAAAGCGGGCGAGCCAGGGGACTGGCTCGCCCGCTTTTTCATCGCGCTAGCGCTTCTTTGGGATCGACCTAAGGCGAGCGAACCATAGGGCTGCGGCACCCGAGGTCAGGAGCGCGGTGATGCAAGCGGCGATGGGAACTGATCCTGTTGCCGGTAGGTCCTGCGGTAGGGTACAGCGTTGAATGACGCTGTCCTCGTCATGTGACTCAAGTTTATCGCCGCCACCGTTGCGGCAAAGATCGACGCGCGCGCTGTTGGTGAGTGCGGTTTGGGGCGTATAAGCCGACGTTGCCTGCATGTGTACGACTGCGCCCCGAGCGTCTGTGCCAAGGATTGCTTTGGCATCGTCAAGGTCGTCGTGCTCATCTTTGAGATCATCGCGGGTCCAAGAATCCGCATCGCTTCGAGTCGTAAAGTCGGCGGCTACCGCACCGTATTCAATTCGAATGCCCGTTACGACGGTATTGGATGCAAGGTCGAGTTCTTTCGCCTCGAGTGTGGTGGATTCCGTGGTCGAGATATCCGCCTTCCAGAGGTGCCAACCGTCGTAATCGACGAGGCGACAGTCCTCACCCAGGCTCTCTTTTACTTCGTCGGACTCAAGCCAAGGATTTTCGTGCCCATCGTCAAGTGTCGCGTTTGCCGGCTCATCGACGTCTGTCGAGTCCAACGGCGTCGTGCGATACCATACGTTGCACAGGCCGTTGAGGTCGCCGATGGCGACGGGGGTTTCGATTGAGATGAATCTCGCTGTGCCGTCTTTGGCGCACTCAAGATCATCGGTAATCGTAAACTCATCAACCCAAGTAGCGGAATCGTTTCGAGCATCGATGGTATAGGAGAAAAGCCCATCACTATTGGTTTGCGTCGCGGCGCGGTTTTTACCATCGCCGTTAGCCAACAGGCCCTTTTCGATAGGTTGGACAAGTTCCTGACGCTTGTCGACCTGCCCCTTGATCTCGATGGGTGCATCCTTCATCGCGACGGATTGGACTTCTCCCGTATCCTTTATTTCAAACGTTATCTCCTCGGCAAGGTCATAGGTCCGCGGAGACATCATTTCGCGCAACGAGTAGGTGCCAGGTGCAAGATGTTCGACGCGGTGCGGCTTGTCGGATGAGGTCCAGGAGTCTATTTCGGTTTTATCGGGACCATATAAGGTGAGCTGTGCGCCTTCCACTTCCTGCTCACCGCTTGCATCGACCTTGGAGATATCAACCTTGGTGTAATCGTCGGATACGTTAAGCCGTGCTTCTACAACGGGCGTTTTCTGGTCGGCATAAGCGAGGTCTACGATATGGGGCGTCCGGTCGAGTAAGAAGCCGGTCGGCGCTTGAGTCTCGACAACCTCGTAGCGCGCGGTACCAGATCCCAGCGGCAGGTTGTCTGCGCGTGCTTCGCCAGTTTCATCCGTCGCGACGGTCGCGACGGTCTCACCGTCGATCGCGGCAATGCTACCATCGGGGCGCACGATATCACCCGAGGCACGGATCTCAAAGATGGCGCCCGCGAGCCTGCTGCCGTCTACGGCATCGGTTTTAACGATCCTGATGTTTCCGGTCGCGGCGTGGTCATAATACGAGGCGATTGCAACGGGCGTTAGGTTCATGTCGGCGGGTATGTTTACCTCGATCTCCTCGCCGACAAGATAGGGCTCTTTGGCCGAGGTTTCGCGTACATAATAAGTGCCCGGCACGAGCGATTCGGGCAGTGTGACGGTCCCGGTCGCGTCAGTCGTAAAGGTGTCCATTACGTTATGTGCTGGATACCAGCAAGTTTGTGAGACGGGTTCGTGTTTGCTGTCGAGGAGTTGGAAGGTGAATCCGGCTAGTGGAACAGAAGCGCCTGTTTGGGCATCGCGTTTTACAATCTGGAGATGCGTCGACAGCGCGTGGTTGTCCACGATATATTGAAGCTCGGCGCCGTTGGAAATCTGATTGGCCCCGACGGTCCATTCCCCTGCACGTTTAAAACCCTCGGGGACGGTTTCCGGAACCTCGCGAATCGTGTAGCCGGCACGGTCGTATGGGACAGCTCCGTGGACACCGGCGGGTCGCTTGCCTGTGCCGAACCATGCTTCGGGCTGATCTTTGGTGGAGGCAAAGCCATAGATGTTTGTGGTCAGTGTGCCAACAACCTGCTGAGAACTGTTGCTGACAACCTCAAAGACAACACCACCCGCCGGTTGCTCCAGGCCGGATTGGTCGCTATTGCCGTAATCCTTGAATTTGGAAATCTCAAGGTCAAACGCAATGGGGATATCGGAAATGCGAGATTCGATCTCGACTACGCCTGAATCGCCGAGCTGGTCGGCTCCAACGGTATAGGTCCAGCTGTCGTTGGATGGCAGGTAGCCCTTGGGGGCTTTTGATTCGTAGATGGTAAAGGTTCCTAAGGGGACATCGACGAGGGTAGCCCGACCGCTTTCGTCGGTCGTGAGGATCTGCGCCCATCCAGGGGTTGATTGCGACACACACGTGAACTCTGCTCCTGCGAGTGAAGATCCCACCTGGGGGCCGGCATTCGTCGCGGCATCGAGTTTTACGATACGCAGGTTGATGGTGCCGGGCTGTTCATCAATGGCGACCTGTCCACCGTCATTCCCCGTGGTAAAGGCGATGCGATCACGACGGGGGACATAGCCGGCCGGCGCCTTCGTTTCAACTAGGTAGTATGCCGTGTTGGGCAGAAGTGTTGCTTGCGCCCGACCGTTGCTGTCCATCTGGATGGTGCCGACATGCGCGCCGCTGGCGCTCTCAAAAATATCGAATGTTGCCCCGTCAAACTGATAAGTATTGTTTCCGCTGGTAATGGCGGCGTTTGCAGACTGTTTTTTGAAGGAAACAGAGACCGCCGGCAGTACATAGAGCATGTCCTGACGTTTGCTGCCGCCCGATACGGCTCCTAGATAGCGTCGCGCGCGGTGCGGAGCGGCTTTGATGCTTCCTGATTTTGCGCTGTCGTGGAGCCACCGCGCCGCCGCCACGACTTCATTGTCAGTGGTAAAGTGCCCACTCTTGGTTTTGCCCTGAGCGGTCGTGTAAGAGTAAGTACCGTCGACATGGGTAGTGCCGTTGAGCATCCATACGGCAAGCTGGGTTGCGGCGCGGGCGCGATCGGGTGAAAGATGGTAACCGCCAAACGACGTGGCGGTAGGATATCCGTGACAAACGATTGCCGCGAACTCGTCGTCGAGCCACACCCAGCCTTGATCAAAGTTGAGCCATGGGCCGCCCGGCTTGGTGGGGCCGGGGCGCTCCTGGTTCATGCAGTAGGCAATCGAGGCGTCTTGAGCTTCATACTTGCCGATGAAGAAGGGCCCACAATCATCGCTAATAGTGCGGAAGCCGAGCTGATCGTAGCCATCGACGGCAAATGCGGCTCCCGGTGTCAGGCAGCCGAAAAGCAGGAAGAGGAGCAGGAGCAGCGGACCTGTTGCGATTGCGCTGTGGACAGAGTGCGTGGGTGCGTTGGACATGGCTGCTCCTTATCCCTCGTGCGCCGCATGGGGAGGTTGCGACGCGTAGGATGAGGCTACCCCCGAGGTTCATGCGGGTAAGTACCGGAGCCTGACCAAAAGCTTGCCCGATTTCTGACAAATCGAGCTCAAATACAACAATCAGATAAAAATGCAGGTAGAAGATGGTAAGAAAAGAAAGACAAAGGTCCTCATCTCCACAATTGGCGCGGTTTTCAAACGATTCTCCACAGCTAAAACAAGCATCGACACCCTTGTATCGAACAAGACAACCGCGTTATACTATCCCCCACATATGCGGGCATCGCCAAGTGGTAAGGCATCAGCTTCCCAAGCTGACACTCGCGGGTTCGAGTCCCGTTGCCCGCTCCAGCCAGAAGCACAAGCACGGCACCATTACGGTGCCGTGCTTTTTTCAATAAAGCGCCGGGACTCGAACCCGACAGGGTGCGAGCGTAAAGCAAACGCGAAGCGTTTGTAGCGAGCAGGCGAAGGCGCCGACAGGCGCCTGAAGCCGGTGCGGATTTGCGAAGCAAATACGCGGACGTCCCGTTGCCCGCTCCATGGAGCAAGGAAGATTTTGGGAATGGTAGATTCAGCCTGCTTTGCCCCCGCACTTCCTCGGGTCTCGGTATGCCACTGAAGCCGGTGCGGATTTGCGAAGCAAATAACGCGGACGTCCCGTTGCTCGCTCCAATTCCAAAATGTTAGGTTAATGCCTGCTGCCCATACTTGCACCTGCGCACGGTACAATGGATGGGTTACGACCAACGTGCCAATAACCAAAAAGGAGCCGCTATGATCGATCGCTATACCCGCCCGGAGATGGGACACATTTTCTCCCTCGAGAACAAGTACGCCATTTGGCAGGAGATCGAGGTCTTGGCCTGCGAGGCCCAGGCGGAGCTCGGCAAGATCGGTATTTCCAAAGACGAGGCCCAGTGGATCCGCGACCATGCCAACTTTGAGAAGGCGAAGGTCGATGAGATCGAGGAAGTCACGCGCCACGACGTCATTGCCTTCCTGACCAACATGAAGGAGTACATCGATGCCGATGTTCCCGAGGACGACCCCAAGCCCAGCCGCTGGGTTCACTATGGCATGACCAGCTCCGATCTGGGCGACACGGCCCTGTGCTACCAGCTCACCCAGGCCTGCGACCTGATCATCGAGGACGTCAAAAAACTCGGCGAGATCTGCAAGCGTCGCGCCTTTGAGGAGCGCAACACGCTCTGCGCCGGCCGTACTCATGGCATCCATGCCGAGCCGATGACCTTTGGCATGAAGTTTGGCTCTTGGGCCTGGGAGCTCAAGCGCGATCTGGACCGTCTTGAGGATGCCCGCAAGAACGTTGCCTTTGGTGCCATCTCGGGCGCTGTCGGCACGTACAGCTCCATCGAGCCGTTCGTCGAGGAGTACGTCTGCGAGCACCTGGGCCTGGTTCACGACCCGCTGTCCACGCAGGTTATCAGCCGCGACCATCACGCCTATCTCGCCGGCGTTCTTGCCACCACTGCGGCCACCTGCGAGCGCATCGCTACCGAGGTTCGCAATCTGCAGAAGACTGATACGCTCGAGGCCGAGGAGCCGTTCCGTAAGGGCCAAAAGGGCAGCTCAGCCATGCCACACAAGCGCAACCCCATCACCATGGAGAAGGTCTGCGGCCTGTCGCGCGTCGTGAAGGCCAACGCGCAGGTTGCCTTCGACAACGTCGCCCTGTGGCACGAGCGTGACATTTCGCACTCCTCTGCCGAGCGCGTCGCCCAGGCCGATAGCTTCATCGCGCTCGACCACATGTTCCAGTGCCTCATTCGCGTTATCGACGGCCTGCAGCTGTACCCTGCCCGCATGATGGCCAACCTCAATAAGACCCGCGGCCTCATCTTCTCCTCCAAGGTGCTGCTCGCCCTCGTCGACACGGGCATCACCCGCGAGGACGCGTACGCCATTGTGCAGGAGAACGCCATGGCAACCTGGCACGAGGTACAGGATTGTGTCTCCGGCCCTACCTTTAAGGAGCGTCTCGAGGCTGACCCGCGCTGCACCGTCAGCAAGGAAAAGCTCGACGAGATCTTTGATCCGTGGGACTTCCTCACCCGTATCGACACGGTCTTTGATCGTCTGGAGCAGCTGAGCTTCGAGTAGGTTCGGGCATAACGTTAGCTTTTTAGGGCGCTTTGCTGGTAATGTGTGTTGCCGGCGAAGCGCCTCGTTGCATTTAGGGAAAGACGGGGATAATAGTCGTCTCGAATAACATTCTGAGAGGGGATCGCATGATTTCGTTTGATTACAAGCCTCAGGGCGTGTGTGCTCGCAATATTCACCTTGACCTTTCCGATGACGGCAACAAGGTGATGGGCGTTGAGTTTACCGGTGGCTGCGACGGCAATCTCAAGGCAATCTCTAAGCTGGTCGAGGGCGCTCCTGCCGATCGCGTAATCGAGGTTCTCGCCGGTAATACCTGCGGTATGAAAAAGACCTCCTGCGCCGACCAGCTTACGCGCGCTATCGAGGCCGCTCGCGCCGAGATCGCCTAATGGGTATCGCCGATCACATCAAGAACGGAATATCGCGTCGCGGCTTTGTACTCGGTGGGGCTGCCGCGGGCGCTGCCACGGTGCTTGCCGGATGCTCGAAAAAACCGGGTACCAGCGATGATGCTGCCGGCGAGCCGCAGGTTATCAAGGACGATTCCAAAATCATCTCGATTACGGATGAGTACGAGGCAGTCGACATCGATCTTGAGCCGGCGGCGTCGTGGACGCTGCCTCTGGGTACGCTGCTGTACTACTGCGACGGCGATTACGCCGCGGCGATGATGGCGCCCGCATCGGCACTGCACGCCAACACGCTCGGTGTGCTCAACCTGGGCGATGGCTCGCTTACCACATTAATCGAGGATCCTGTCGAGGGCACGGGATATGCATTCTACGATGTCCGCGCCGGCGACGGCGTATTCGCGTGGGTTGAGATGAACTTTGCCAATTCATCGTGGAAGCTCTACGCTCAAAATCTGTCGGGCGCTTCGCTCTCTGGCGATGCGGTTGAGCTCGATCGAGGTGGCAAGGACTATGATCCGCCCCTGTTTACGGCGTTCGGGTCATCAGTCATCTGGTATAAAATGCCTTCGGCAGGCGGCAATAAAACGAGTAGTGATTCGTTTTGCTATCGTCGCTCGCTTGATGAATCCAAGGCCGAGACAATTTGGAAATCGACGGGCCGCTTTGCATCGGCCCCGCGCGCGAGCGACGGCATTTTGACCATCTCGCCGCGTGTCCGCAACGACGAGGGCGTCTACTACGGCATAACGGCAATCGATCTGACCGACGGCAACAACACCAAGCGTGCCCAGCTAGTCCTTCCCTCGTCAGTCTCGCCTTTCGAGGCCGTGTATATGGGCGATACCTTCGTGTTTTCTATCGAGGCGGCCTATAGTGGCGTGGGCAGCCTGGGCAATATGGGCACGTATATCGGTAATGAGGGAGGGCCGTACCTCTTTCTGTCACGCGAGCCGCTCGCATGTGCGGCTGGCAAGAAGAATAAATACCTTGTTAAGGTACAGGCGTCGCATTTCCTGATCGACACCTCTGCCAAGACCTATGGCTCACTGCTGTCGCCCGACCGCGCTTTGGAGTATGGCGATTATCCAGCTACGGCGGGAAAATCGGACTCATTCCTTACGTACGCCACGGTGCGCAACAGCCAGGGTATACCAGAGACGGTCACTGCACGCCTGTTCTCTCTTTAAGCTTAGAGGGGTTAAAAAGGCGCCAACAGGGGAATAAACGCGTTGTAATTGTGAGTACCGCCCGCCGAGCTGCCGCGTCATAGCGGCATCCGGCGGGTTCAGGTGCGTTAAAATGGGCTTGTTCTTAGCTAATTGAGACAGGGGGGCCGTGTTATGGCTTCAGATGCAAAAAAGATTCTGCTGGTCGAGGATGAGAAGGCAATCCGTGACGCCGTCGCTGCCTATCTCGAGCGCGAAGGCTACTGGGTTGTGGGCGTCGGCGACGGCCAGTCCGCGATCGAGGAGTTCGAGAAGCATCAGTTCGACCTGGTCGTGCTCGACCTTATGCTCCCCAAGATTCCCGGCGAGCGCGTTTGCCGCACCATTCGCGATACCTCGGATGTCCCCATCATCATGCTGACGGCTAAGGGCGAGATCGAGGACCGTATTATCGGTCTTGAGCTCGGCGCCGACGACTATCTGATTAAGCCGTTCTCGCCGCGCGAGCTCGTCGCCCGCGTTCGCGCTCTGTTCCGCCGTGCCCATCAGGCCGACGAGCCCGCCGTCGAGGTGCTCGACTTCGGCGATCTGGTCATCGATATCTCGGGCCACAAGATCTTGGTCGAGGGCAAGGAAGTCGATCTGACGGCTTCCGAGTTCAAGCTGCTCACCACGCTCGCCCGCCATCCCGGCCGTGTGTATAACCGCATGGAGCTGGTCGAGAAAGTGCTCGGGTATGACTTTGAGGGCTATGAGCGCACCATCGATAGCCACGTGAAGAATCTTCGCGCCAAGCTGGGCGATGATCCCAAGAAGCCCAAGTGGCTCTACACCGTCCATGGTGTCGGCTATCGCTTCGAGGCTCCGGCCAAGATCGATAAGTCGGACGAGAAATAGGGAAATCACATATGACACCTGCGCGCTTTGAAATCGGACAAAAGCACAAGCAGGAGAGCGAGGCGGGTTCCAAGGCTAGTTGGAACACGCCTCGTTCCGATTCACGGCCAACGATGAGCTATCCCTCGCGCATGGCACTTGCTTTTGCTCTGACATCGCTCATGACAGTATTGGTGCTGGTGGGCGTTGTCTCTGTTGTGTGGGGCACGGTCTTTTCGGATTACACACGCTCCAATATCGTCGAAATCGCAAATTCCGCTGCCGAGAAGTTGGCAACCTCATATGAGGAAAACGGCTCTTGGACCGCGGGGGAACTGCGCACGGTCGCAACGTCGAGTTTGGTTTCCGACGATCTGGGTATGCAGGTCGTCAATAAAAAGGGCGTGATCGTTTATGACGATTCCTGGCCCTCGGCAAGCGCCACCGCCGATGTACGCGAAAACCAGGCTACGACCGACGACACGAGCGGCAAGAGGGCATCGCATAGCCCGGTCTCGTCTGCTCCAACCGACTCCGATAGCGTTGCTAACGTCGAGATTGTAACGTCTTCCGGCGAGCATGTCGGACAGGTAAAGCTGTGGGCCATCGGCTCCGACGCGCTGCTCACCAAGGCGGACTCTGCGTTTAGGGAGAAGACCTTTAACGCCATGGCCCTCGCCGCGGTTGTTGCAATCTGCATTTCGGTCGTTATCGGATCGCTCGTGTCGCGCATGCTCACCAAGCCGATTCATCGCATCACCAGTACCGCAAAGCAAATCCGTGACGGCGACCTGTCGGCTCGCACGGGACTGCGCGGTGATGACGAGATCGATCAGCTGGGAGAGACCTTCGACGAGATGGCCACCTCACTCGAGAAAGATATGAAGCACGAGAAGCGCCTGACTTCAGACGTTGCACACGAGCTGCGCACGCCGCTCATGGCCATGCTTGCAACGGTCGAGGCCATGCAAGACGGTGTGTATCCCACCGACGACGAACACCTGGAGACGGTCGCTTCCGAGACGCGTCGCCTGGCTCGTCTGGTGCAGCAGATGCTCGACCTATCGCGTATGGAAAACAGCACGGCTCCGCTCAATCTAGAACCGGTGGACATGGTTCCGTTCGTGCGATCGATTGTGAACGGCCAGGAGCGTCTGTTTGCCGACCGTGACCTTCGTCTTCGCTTTGCAGATGAAACCCAGGGGCACGACGATGTCGTCGAAGCCGATCCCGACATGATCACGCAATGCGTCATCAACCTCATGAGCAACGCCATGCGCTACACCCCCGAGGGCGGTTGGGTCGTGGTGTCGGTGCTCAGTGACCGCAAGCATGTCAGTATTGCCGTTTCGGATACCGGTATCGGTATTGCCAAGGACGATCTGTCGCGCATCTTCGGGCGGTTTTGGCGCGCCGATGCCAGCCGCGCCCGCGAAGCTGGCGGCCTGGGCGTTGGCCTCGCCGTGACCAAGCAGATCGTCGAGCGTCACCATGGCTACATATCCGTGGAGTCGGAGCTTGGAAAGGGTACGACTTTTACAATTCATCTGCCCCGCGAGCACACGGCGGACGCGGCATCTACTACAATGGAGCACTAGCTTTTCGCTATTCGGTGAAGGAGGGGCCGCGTCCCTGCCGCTCCGAGTTTGCGAAAACATGCGGGAAAGAACCCGCATTTCTGTCGTATTTAGGTAAGGAGTGACTCACGTGACAACGATGGAGCGTCGTCCGGATTCCCGTGGCAAGGTTCGTGATATCTACGATGCCGGCGAAAACCTGCTGATGGTCGCCACCGACCGCATTTCTGCGTTCGACTTCATTCTTCCCGACGAGATTCCGTTTAAGGGAGAGGTGCTCAACCGCATCTCGGCATTCTGGTTCGATAAGTTTGCCGATATCGTTCCCAACCACCTCGTTTCCATCGATCCGGCGGATTTCCCCGAGGAGTTTGCCGAGTATCGTGACTACCTCGCAGGCCGCGCCATGCTGGTCAAGAAGGCCCAGACGATTCCTATCGAGTGCATCGTCCGCGGCTATCTGACCGGTTCGGGCAAGAAGACCTATGACGAGAACGGCACCGTCTGCGGCATTCAGCTGCCCGAGGGTCTGACCGAGGCCTCCAAGCTTCCCGAGCCGCTGTTCACGCCGTCCACGAAGGCCGAGATCGGCGACCACGACGAGAACATTTCGTTCGAGCGTTGCTGCGAGATCGTGGGTGAGGACATCGCCGCGCAGATTCGCGACCTTTCCCTCAAGATCTACAAGGCCGCTGCCGAGTACGCCGCGACCCGTGGCATCATCATTGCCGACACCAAGTTCGAGTTTGGTGTTATTGATGGCAAGGTCACGCTGATCGACGAGTGCCTCACGCCCGACTCCAGCCGTTTCTGGCCTGCTGCCAGCTACGAGGAGGGCAAGATCCAGCCTAGCTACGACAAGCAATTCGTCCGCAATTGGCTCAAGGCCAACTGGGATATGACGGGGGAGACCCCGCACCTGCCCGCCGAGGTCATCGATGGCACGTCCGAGCGCTATCGCGAGGCCTTCCAGATCATCACGGGCTCCCAGTTCACAAGCATGAAGGAGAACGCATAAGTGAGTACCCGTAGCGCCACGAACAAGCGCACGCAATCCCACGAAGTTACCGGGGTTGCGCGCAAGTCTGCCGCATCTGCTAAGCCCGCCCGCCAAGCAGCGAGCTCCGTTCGCGTCGTGCCGGCTTCGTCTAAGGCACGCCGCAAAGAGCTCGAGAAGGGCGAGAACCTCGAGGGCCTCTCTAAAGAGGAGAAGCGCGCCCGCAAGGCTAAGCAGCGCGCCAAGGAGGACCGCATCTATACGGTGTCGAATATCCTCCTCAAGCAGGACGAGGACTACACCAAGCGCCGTCGCATCTGGTGGATTGTGCTCGCCATTGGCATGGTACTCGTCGTGGCAATTTGGGCTTCGCTCTACTTCGCTCCCGGCGGCACGGTGTCCAGTCCCGTCCAGATGGTCGGCATTGTTTTGTCCTATGTCATCATCTTAGGTGACTTTATCTACGACTTCGCTCGTATTCGTCCCTTGCGCAACATGTACCGCGCGCAGGCCGAGGGCATGTCCGAGAACAAGCTCAACGCTCTTATCGAGCGCGCAGCTGCCGAGGAGGACAAGAAGGACTCCAAGAAGAAGTAGCGTTTGCATACATACTTATCGCTAAGATATAAGGCGCGTCGTTTTTGCGGCGCGCCTTTTTACTGTTCTATAGATAGATGGAGTGGCACATGATTCGAGCTGCCCTGACGGTCGAAGAGGCTCTGGAGGGCATGAAGTCCCTGGAGCCCAAGATTAAAAACTATGCGCGTCTCGTTGTCCGCAAAGGTGTAAACGTTAAGCCCGGCCAGGAGGTCGTCGTTCAGTCTCCCGTCGAGTGCGCGTCATTTGCGCGCGTGGTGGTTGCCGAGGCTTATGACGCTGGTGCTGGCCACGTGACGGTCATTTGGGCCGATGATGCTGTGACAAGGCTTACGTACGAGCATGTCGAGAAAAGCTATTTTGAGCAGACACCCGAGTGGAAGCGCATGCAGCTGGATTCCTTGGCCCAGGATGGTGCCTGCTTTGTCTTTATTGAGGGTGCGGATCCTGCGGCCCTCAAGGGCATCGATCCCGCTAAGCCCGCTGCAGCTTCTAAGGCAAGGAACACGCAGTGCAAAGTTTTCCGCCGTGGACTGGACTACAACATCAATCCGTGGTGCATCGCCGGCGCTCCGGTCGTGGCTTGGGCGCGCGAGGTGTTCCCAGGAGACGCCGATGAGGTTGCAATCTATAAGCTGTGGAATGCGATTCTGCACACCGCGCGCGCCGATGGCCAGGACCCAGAGAGCGACTGGGAACTCCATGACGCCGCATTCGAAAAGAACCTGCGTTTCCTGAACGACAATCGTTTCGACTACCTGCATTACACCGCGGCAAATGGAACCGATCTGACGATTGGCATGACGAAAGGTCACGAGTGGGCCGGCGGCAAGGGCAAGACGCCCGAAGGGCATCCCTTCTTCCCCAACATTCCCACCGAGGAAGTCTTCACTTCGCCCGATCGCATGCGCGCCGACGGTATCGTGTACTCGGCCATGCCGCTCATCCACCACGGCAATAAAGTCGACGATTTTTGGATTAAGTTCGAGGGCGGCCGCGTGGTGGACTACGACGCCCGCGTGGGCAAGGCAACGCTCGCAAGTATCATCGAGACTGACGAGGGCGCTGCTCACCTGGGAGAGGTCGCGCTCATTTCCAAGAACACGCCGATCCGCGAAAGTGGTGTTCTGTTCTACGATACGCTCTATGACGAGAACGCTAGCTGCCATCTCGCGCTAGGTGTCGGTTTCCCCGAATGCATCGAGGGTGGGTATGACATGTCCAAGGAGGAGCTCCTGGTGCATGGCGTTAACGTCTCGAGCACGCACGTCGATTTTATGATCGGCACGGACGACATCGATATTACGGGCATTACGCCTGATGGACGTGAAGTTGTGATTTTCCAGAACGGCCAATGGAGTTGGGAATAGTCCCAGACCGTGGTACAATGCCACCCGCGGGCCGTTAGCTCAGCTGGCAGAGCAGGGGACTTTTAATCCCAAGGTCCAGGGTTCGAACCCCTGACGGCCCACCATAGAATAGAAAAGCGACTGGCGGATGCCGGCCGCTTTTTTGTTACCGCGGCACGGGTTCGAACCCGAAAGGGCGCGGAGCTGAGTAAACGCGTGAGCGTTTGCCAGCGCAGCGCGCAAGGCGCGAAAGCGCCGCAGCGGCCGCCTGCGAAGCAGGCTGAACCCCTGACGGCCCACCCAAAGATTGTTGAGACGGTCAACTTCGGTTGGCCGTCTTTTTTGTTGCCGGTGCACGGGTTCGAACCCGTATCTATCTATATATAAGAACGCTTGGCGAACAAAACCCGCCTTTTACCGATGGGTAACAAATAGCTGATGCCTTTGGAGTAAAGTAGCGCTCCAGAGATGACCGATGTCTCAATACTCATAAAACAGCTGGTCATCGCCAATATCAGAAGCCAATGCTTCAGTTTTAACCTCAGTGACGCGACTGAGGGATCTATTCATTTGTGAACAAAATATGGAGTGCGCGATTCCCGCCCACGGGGGCCCTCCGGTCTGGCAATATATCTCCTTGCCGCGCGGCCCGGTGCAACCGGGAACCAGCGCAGGCGTGCACCTTGAGAACCGGATACTGCGAGGATGGACACTAACTTCAGTGTCGCATCCGGGCAGACATCGAACCATTTGAAATGGTCTAACTTGGATTTGTTTTTCGCAAGGCCGCCGAGAGGCGGCCCCGAGAAATTCCTTTTCCTATACTAAAACCATATGAATCGAACGGAACCGATCAGCTAATAGTTGTGAGGACCGGACGGGCTCGAAGCCCAAATATTTTGGACGGAGAGTTCGATCCTGGCTCAGGATGAACGCTGGCGGCGCGCCTAACACATGCAAGTCGAACGGCACCCACCTCCGGGTGGAAGCGAGTGGCGAACGGCTGAGTAACACGTGGAGAACCTGCCCCCTCCCCCGGGATAGCCGCCCGAAAGGACGGGTAATACCGGATACCCCGGGGTGCCGCATGGCACCCCGGCTAAAGCCCCGAC
>NZ_JBBNLR010000021.1:0-48198 GCF_040092375.1 Collinsella sp. CLA-ER-H5 | reverse complement strand
AAGGCGTCGACGACATGCCGGGGGCGGACCGGGACGGGTTCAACGGCAGGCCCCGCCGACCGATTGCAAGCGGTCGGCGGGGCCATTGTGGCTCTTGACAGCGGATTGGGTCATATGAGCGAAAACGCGGTTTGTCAAAACCGCGTAACTATTAAAGTTGACGTAAGCCCTCTTCCAGGCCGGTCTTGCTGTCGGTCTTCTCGTCGCGCATCTTGATGACGCGGGCGGGGACACCGGCCACGACCGCACCGGCGGGGACGTCCTCGACGCACACGGCGCCGGCGGCAACGACAGCGCCCTTGCCTACGTGCACGCCCTCCAGAACCACGGCGTTGGCGCCGATCATGACATCGTCCTCGATGATGACGGGCGTGGCGCTGGCGGGCTCCACGACGCCTGCCAGCACGGTGCCGGCGCCGATGTGGCAGTTCTTACCCACGGTGGCGCGACCGCCCAGCACGGCGCCCATATCGATCATGGAACCCTCGCCGATAACGGAGCCGATGTTGATGATGGCGCCCATCATGATGACGGCACGGTCGCCAATCTCGACGCGGTCGCGGATGATCGCGCCCGGCTCGATGCGGGCGTTGATGCCCTTAAGGTCGAGCATGGGCACGGCGGAGTTGCGGCAATCGTTTTCAACGTCGTAGTAATCGATGGAGTCGGCGTTGGCGTCCAGGATGGCCTTAAGCTCATCCCAGTCGCCAAAGACGGTCTTGCCACGACGACCGCCGTAGACATGTGCGTCGCCCCAGGCAACCTTCATGCCCGGCTTCTCGCGCACGTACAGCTTGACGGGCGTCTTTTTGGGCGCGGTGGCGATGTAGTTGATAATCTCCTGTGCATCCATCTCGGCTGCGTTGCTCATTTGCTATCTCTCCTTTGGGTGGATTCGGTTGATACCTGGTTAGGCAAACATGACCTGGTCGAACGTATAGAAGCCGGGTTCGCGGGCGACGAGCTTCTGCGCGGCTGCCAGGGCGCCGTTGACAAAGATCTGACGGCTCGTGGCGCGGTGGGTGAGCGTGACTTCCTCGTCCTGGCCAAAGAAACCCACCTCGTGCACGCCGGCTACGGTGCCGCCGCGCAGCGAGTGCATACCGATTTCCTTGGGGTCGCGCGCGCCGCACATGCCCTCGCGGCCATAGACGGGGTGGTAGCCTGCCTCGGGCTCGGCCTCGACGACGGCGTCGAGCAACAACTTGGCAGTGCCGCTGGGGGCGTCGACCTTTTGGTTGTGGTGCGTCTCGACGATCTCGCAGTCAAAGCCGGGCAGCTCGCGTGTGGCCTGGGCCACCAGATGACGCAGGGCGGCGATGCCGATGGAGTAGTTGCCCGAGTGCATGACGCGGGCGTTCTGACCCAGCTCGCGCAGGCGGTCCATCTGCTCGGGGGTGTAGCCTGTGGTGCCTGAGACCAACGCCGCGCCCGTGCGCTCGACATAGGCGACGACGGCATCGAAGGTCACGACGTTCGAGAAGTCGATAATCACATCGGCTGCCGGGGCGCTCTCGAGCCCGGACAGATCAAAACCGATCTGGGCGACGATATCAAAAACGGGCTGCCCGCCGGCGTCGACAATGCCTTCGGCGGTAGTGCGGATGAGCGAGCCCATGCGGCCCGTTCCCATAATGACGGTCTTAATCAAGCAGACCAGCTCCCTTCAGAGCATCGGTAAGTGCGGCTCGCGTGTCGTCTGCCATGGGGCACAGCGGCATACGGTAGTTTGCCTCGATCATGCCCATCTGGGCGAGCGCTTCCTTGACGGGGATGGGGTTGACCTCGCTAAAGAGGGCGTTGATGAGCGGCTGGCCGGCAATCTGGATATCGCGGGCGCGCGCTACGTCGCCGTCCAGATAAGCGCGGCACATGTCGTGTACGAGCTGCGGCTGCACGTCGGCCCACACGCTGATGGTGCCCGAAGCGCCCAGGCTCATGAGCGGCACTGTGAGTGCATCCTCGCCCGAGTACATGCGGAAGTCATCGGACAGCAGGTGGGCGATCTTGGCCGCGTAGGCGACGTTGCCCGAGGCCTCCTTGATGCCCATGATGTTGGGGTGCGCGGCTAGGCGCTCTACGTTGCGCTCGCTGATACCGCAGCCGCAGCGGCCGGGGATGTTGTACAGGATGCAGGGGATGTCAACGGCATCGGCGACGGTCTTAAAGTGCTGATAGATACCCTCTTCATTGGACTTGTTGTAGTAGGGGGTGATGAGCAGCAGACCGTCGGCGCCCAGGCCCTGATAGGTGAGCGACTTGGTGAGCATGGTCTGCGTGGAGTTGGAGCCCGAGCCGGCGATGACGGGGACGCGTCCTGCAACATGCTTGACCACGGCGGCGACGACGGAGTTGTCCTCGTCATCGGTCATCGTGGCACTCTCACCGGTGGTGCCCAGGGTGAGGATGGCGTCGGTGCCGTTTTGCAGGTGGAAATCGATAAGGCGCTCGAGCGCGTCAAAGTCGACGCTGCCGTCCTTTTTAAACGGCGTAACCAGGGCGACGATTGAGCCCTCGAGAGTGCGGATGTCCATGTTCTTCTCCTTCGCCTTCGCGATCTGGATGCGTTTGTTCCATTGAGCTGCGACTGCTAGGCGCTCGTCTTGGGCGCGACGGCGGGCACTTTCGGCGCGCGACTTGGCCAGCAGCTCTCGGCCGCACGGCAGCACGTCGAGCGTGGCAAAGTAATCGCCCGGGCGCTCAGAGCGTCGAATGAGGTCGGCCGAGCCATCGGGGCGCAGCAGGACCTCGGCGGAGCGCAGGCGGCCGTTGTAGTTGTAGCCCATAGAGTAGCCATGCGCACCGGTGTCGTGAATCACGAGCAGGTCGCCCATTTCGATATGCGGCAGCTCGCGGTCGATGGCGAACTTGTCATTGTTCTCGCACAGATTGCCCGTGATGTCGTAGGTGTCTGTGACGGGCGCTGTGGTCTTGTCGTCGCCACCCGGCTGGCCCATCACCGTAATGTGGTGGTAAGCGCCGTACATGGCAGGGCGGATCAGGTCGACGGCGCTTGCATCGACACCGATATAGTCCTTGTAAATCTGCTTCTCGTGAATGGCCTTGGTGACCAGGCAGCCGTAGGGACCCATCATAAAGCGACCCATCTCGGTGCAGATGGCCACATCGCCCATGCCGGCAGGAACCAGGATCTCGTCGTAGGCAGCGTGTACCCCCTCGCCGATGGCGTGAATGTTGTTGGCCTGTTGCTCGGGCTGATAGGGAATGCCGACGCCGCCGGACAGATTGATGAAGGCGACGTGCGCGCCGGTCTCGCGCTCCAGGCGTGCGGCAAGCTCAAAGAGGATGCGTGCGAGCTTGGGGTAGTAGTCGTTGGTGACGGTGTTGCTGGCAAGGAATGCGTGGATGCCAAAGTTTTCGGCGCCCTTGGCCTTGAGCATGCGGAAGGCCTCGAAGAGCTGCTCGGTGGTCATGCCATATTTGGAGTCGCCCGGGTTGTCCATGATGCCGTTGGAGAGCTGGAACAGACCGCCTGGATTAAAGCGGCAGCTGACCGTTTTGGGGATGGGCCCCGCAACGCGCTCAAAGAACTCGATGTGGCTGATGTCGTCAAAGTTGACGATGGCGCCCAGCTTGTCGGCGAGCTCAAAGTCGGCAGCCGGCGTATCGTTGGACGAGAACATGATGTCGTGTCCCGTGATACCCAGCGAGCGGGCGATCATGAGCTCGGTATAGCTCGAGCAATCGCAGCCGCAGCCGTATTTGTTGAGAATGGAGATGAGCGCCGGGTTGGGGTTGGCCTTGACGGCAAAGTATTCCTTAAAGCCCGGGTTCCATGCAAAGGCGTCGCACACTTCTTGCATGTTGCGGCGGATGCCCGCCTCGTCGTATAGATGAAACGGCGTGGGGAACTGCTCGACGATATGCTCGAGTGTCTCCTTGTCCACAAACGGCTGCTTGGCCGCATATGCCTCGTTGGGGGTCAATGCCATGTCCCGTAAACCTCGCTATCCAGACGGCGCCATCTGCGCATCGAATCCGCATAGCGTGGACCCAATGTCCGGATAGCGCTCCCGCATTGCTGCAGACAGTCCTGTGGGTGTTTCCCACAGGCCCACCAGGTTGTTCGTGCCCGAAAAACCCAGTTCGGCGGGTTTCGCCTCCCCACGGGGTCAAAGCCTGCTGGCTCGCCCGCGGCTCTTCGTGCCCGCGCCTCTATCAAGTGGTAAAGACCCTATCACGTTGCACTTTACCAAACAAGAGTATTCGTATATAACGTTTAAAAAATGCAAGGATATGCTGGAAACATGTGCGCCACAATCCTGTATCACAATAAGTTGCAACAGATGTGCCTCACGAAGGGATCCTCTATGACCGAGCTCCAAGAACTCCGTCGCTATCGCCGCGATCTCCATCGCATTCCGGAGCTCGATTTCGATCTTCCGCAAACCATTGCCTATATCGAGGGCGTGTTGGCACCGCTCGCTTGCGAGGTGACCCATCCGTGCCCCAGCTGCGTCTGCGCTTTCTTCGACGCCGGCGTTGGTGCCGCGCATGCCACGGCGATTCGCGCCGATATGGATGCGCTGCCCATTGCCGAGGCAACAGGGGCAGCGTTCGCCTCGACACATCCCGGCAAGATGCACGCTTGCGGACATGACGGACACATGGCCATGGCACTTGCCGCCGCGACGTATGTCGACCGTACGATTCGCGAGCAGCCGGGCGCCATTAGGCGCAACGTACTCTTTGTGTTCCAGCCGGCCGAGGAAACGACAGGTGGTGCCAAGACGGTATGCGAGAGTGGTGTGTTCGAGCGCTATGGGGCCGACCGCATTTTTGGCTTCCATGTGTGGCCCGATCTGCCTGCCGGCACGTTGGCGAGTTGTTCCGGTCCGCTGCTGGCGCGTTCGAGCGAGACGCATATCCATATTCACGGTACGAGCATCCACATCGCTAAGACCTATGGTGTGCCGGTTGGGGAGTCGCACGATGCCGCGTTGGCGGCAGCGAAGTTTTTGGTTGCCGAGCGCGAGCTGATGGACGAGCTGGGCACCGACGAGCCCTGTATCGGTAAGTTTGGTCTGCTGCAGGCCGGTACCGTCTGCAACGCGGTGGCGGGGGAGGCCCATGTTGCCGGCAGCCTGCGTGTGTTTACGGACGACATGTTCGACCGTGCGCGTGAGGGTGTGCGCCGCGTGCTTGATGAGGCATGCGCCGCAACGGGCTGCGCATATGACCTCGATTTTGCCGAGGGCTATCCGCCGGTCGACAACGACCCCGAGCTGTTTGCCAACATCATGCCTGCCTTGCCCGAGCTGCAACTTGTGGACGAGCCGCTGCTGATCGCCGAGGATTTCGCGTTCTATCAGCGCCATCTGCCGGGCGTGTTTTTCCTGCTGGGTACGGGTATGCCAGAGGACCAAGACAACCCGAGTGATTCGGATGGCTGCCCCGCTTATGCCACAAGCGCTCTGCATACCGATAGCATGCTCTTCGACGAGGAGATTCTTCTCAAAGGCTTCGATGTCTACAAACGATTACTTTCGCTTGACTAAGGCGTGAAGGACTATTTGTTCTAGAAAACACGAACAAACGTACGATATAATAGAGATGTAAGTCTATAGAAACGTTTGACGTTACTAACGTAAGGCGATACTATGATTGCATCGTATAAAGATGAGGATACCGAACGCTTTGCCATGGGTGTGCGGGTCAGGAGGTTCGTGCCCTTTGAGCGCGTTGCGCTGAGGAAGATTCGCCAACTGCAGGTTTGTGCTTCGCTTGATGATCTTCGCGTTCCGCCGGGCAACCGCCTGGAAGCTTTGAAGGGCGATCGTGCCGGTCAATATAGCATCCGTGTTAACGAGCGCTATCGGGTCTGTTTTGAGTGGAGACAGGAGATGGCTTGGAATGTCGAAATCGTCGATTATCACAAGTGATGAGACCTCGGCCGATTTGCTGTCGCCGGTGACCCCTGGTGAGCTTCTCAAAGAGGAGTTTCTTGTTCCCATGGGCATTTCTCAATATCGCCTTGCGAAAGAGACCGGGATTCCGGCTCAGCGTATCGGGCAGATTGTCTTGGGAAAACGTCGCGTGACGGCCGACACCGACCTCCGTCTTTGCCGTTATTTTGGCCTGACGGATGGTTATTGGCTGCGCGCTCAGGTGGCGTTTGACCTTGAGGTCGAGAAAAGGCGGATCGAACCGGAACTCGATAAGATCGTTCCTGTTCAGCAGGCCATCGCACTGTAGTGCTCAGAGATGATGGGGTGGCGCGGCGATGAAGCGACGCCGACAGTCTGCTGTATATAGTCCGGGCGGTTGCGGGTGCGGCTTGCTGCTGCTCCCGGTCATCGCTGTGAGCATTGGCGTAATGTTTGCGCTTGCCGGGTTGGCAGCAGCGGCACTCGTGTTGCTGATTGTGGCCATTGGCGTGACGATTTGGCTTTGCCGCAATCGCGAGCAACGCCGTGCCGACGGTAAAACCACTGTCGGCTGGGTCGTCTTCCTGATTATTGCGTACCCGCTGAGTGCCAGCTACCTGGTGTTCTTTGTCCTGTTGATGATCAGCGCCTTTACTGGGGAATCCGTAACGGTGGGTTGACGCGCTGCCAGCAGACGGTTGCGCAAAGTGCGTTTGCTCGGCGTTTGGATAACTGCATTGGCCGTTTACTGCAGCCTTAGCTCTCAGCTAATGAATTCAAGTTCAATCCTTTCTACGATGTGCTGTGTGCCGGCGCGGTAGCCGGATCGTAGGAAGGATGAATAATGGCAAAAGAGGGAAAGAAGCCGATCGGCAAGATTGTCCTAGGCGTCATCGTGGTGCTGGTTATCGTCGGTGCCGTGGGCTCTATGGGTGGCAATTCAACCGATTCGTCTGCGAGCGATTCGGCAAAACCTGCCGAGGCGACACAGCAGGCTGAGGAGCAAAAAGAACCGCAAGAACCGTATACCATTGCTGATGAGGCTGAAGACACCTCCAATCAGTTTGCCTATAAGATCACGGGCACGCTGACCAATAACACGGACAAGGAAAAGAGCTACATTCAGATTGAGTATGTTCTGTATGATGCCGATGGCAACCAGGTTGGAACGGCTCTTGCAAACACCAATCATCTGAAGGCGGGCGGCTCCTGGAAGTTCGAGGCGCTGGGTACAGTGTCTCCCGACCAGGTTGCTAGCTGGGAGCGTTCGGACGTAAGTGGTTTCTAGCATGTTGCATGCACTGGGGGAGGTGAAGCCGTATGCCCGATAAAAAGCTGACCGAGGAGTTGCTCAATGAGCTTCTCGATGCGCCGAACATCGATGGCTATATCAGGGAGCACGACTTTGCCGCCCCGTCGCTTTCGGACTACCTGAAGCAGCTACTGCAGGAAAAGGGCTTGGAGCGTTCGCGCGTGGTTCGCATGGCCGATCTCAATGAGACCTTTGGCTATCAGATCTTTACCGGCGCGCGTCATCCGAGTCGCAATAAGGTGCTGCAGATTGCCTTTGCGATGGCGCTGACGCTCAAAGAGACCAACCGTGCGCTGACGGCTGCCGGGGTAAGCGTCCTTAACTGCAAGGACCACCGCGATGCGATTATCATCTTTTGCATCGATCGCGGGTGCAGCCTCCAAAAGGTCAACGAGGAGCTGTATCGCTTTGGCGAGGAGACGGTGAGTTAGCGGCTGATATCTGAGCCGGTGGAGCTGTCGAACAACGATGCAAACGAACGGGGCGCGGATGCCATGGGGTGTCTGCGCCCTGCGCTATGATGGAGGCTATGGATACTCAGACCCCAACATATTCCAATGACGAGCTGACCGCAGCGCTTGCCGAGCACCTGGCGTCGCTCGATCGCGACGACAGCTATCGCGTGGAGCGTGTACTTAAGCGCTCGTCCGTTGAAACAACCGAGCTCGTGTACTTTGAAGGAACCGGCGGTGGTTCGCTCGGCCCCTTTGTCCGTAAGCGCATCGATGCTTCGGCTCAAATCGGTGGGGCATACGGGCGTCTGTTTGCCGCTCAGCGGGCAGGTAGGCGTTTTGAGCACCTGCCCAGAATCGTCGATTGTCGTCGTGCGGGCGACGAGCTCAACGTGGTTATGGAATACATCGAAGGGGAGACACTCGGGGCGCTGGTGGACCGTCTGGGAGCCACCCCCGATTATGCGCACGAATTGTATCCTGCCCTATGCGATGCCGTGGGCGAGCTCCACGCCGGTTTTGCGATGGCGGGGGAGACGTCGGCGCCGGTGATCCATCGCGACCTCAAGCCGTCGAATATCATCATGACAGGTGCCAACTATACGCCTGATGACGGTCTGACGTTTTCGTCGCTGGTGATTATCGACTTGGGGATCGCGCGCGTATGGCGCGATGGCGCCGATGCCGACACCATCAAGTTTGGGACACGGCCCTATGCGCCGCCCGAGCAGTATGGGTTTGGGCAGACGAGCGTGCGAAGCGACGTCTACGCACTTGGCGCCCTGTTGTTCTTCTGCTTGACGGGAGTCGACCCTAAACCAGGGCTCGACATGCGCGAGCAATGCGAGGCGCGTGGCATTCCCACCCCACTTGCCGATGTCATCTGCATGTCGATGGCGCTCGACCCGGCCAAGCGTTTTGCGAGCGCGGAAGCGTTGGGACGGGCGACGCGCGCGGCATACGATCTGAGTCGCCCCGTGCGGCCTCCTGCGCCTGCGCCTGTCCGTACTCCGGCCTCGGAGACGGTGTTGACGCCCCAAGGGCTCCAGAACCCCACAGGGCTTCCTAGGCCTGCCGCCTCCGCTGCATGCGGTTTGCTCTCTCGCGTTCCGGAGTCTCTGGGGCGTATTTGGAATACGCTCGTCTGCTTCTCGCTGCTTGTGTTCTTTGCCGGAAGTCACTTTGCCGTCTTTCACCCCACGGGAGCAAACCAAAGCTACCCGACGTGGCTTCTCATAATCGAGTATTTTTTCTTTGTCGATGGCCTTATGGTGCTTATGCATTTTGCGCTGCTCGATAAGCGCCGTCTTCGTCGGCGATTCGCACTGCTCGACAGCTATCGCGGCAAGAAACTCGCGAAACTCTGGCTCAAGGCATTGGGTGTGCTGCTCCTATGCATGATCGTCATAGTCGCGGTTGCCAATGCGACCGGCGTTGTCGATACCTCCGCTACCTAAAAGAAAAGGGCCCCATTGGGGCCCTTTGCAGTTGCACTTAGATGCGGTTCATCTGAGCGGCGACTTTGTTGTACCAGTCCTGCCACGTGGGCGGGCAGTACTTTTTGGCCGCAGCCGGGGTAAGGGTGGAGCCGTAGTTGGCGCCCAGATAGGCAACGTGAGCGGAGATGCCCTCGCTCCAGCTGCCAAAGCTGCGCCAACCGCCGCCACGTGCACTCCAGCCCCAGGCGTTATAAGAATTGGCGCAATAAGCACCCTTGGTGCTCTCGATGCAGGCGATGGCGGGGGACCAACGGGGGTCGACACCGGTATTCCAAGCGGCGACGGCAAAGTTATAGCCCTGGCCTGCCATAGGGGAGCCGGCGAGATAATTGTCGATGCGGCTCGTCCACTCATTAATGAACGAATCGTAATCGGAGCTACCGGTATTGGAGTTGTTCACCGTGGTGTCGATGGTGGTGTTGGTGTTGGTGGCCTGGCTGCTGGAATTGCTGCCGCTTACGCCCTCGCCCGAGAGCTTCTCGGCGGCAGCGGCCTTATCGGCCTCAAGCTTGGCAAGCTCGGCGGCATTTTCCTGCTCGGCTTTTGCCTGTGCCTCGCTGCGGAGCTGCTGGGCCTGTGCCAGCGCATCCTCGGCGTTTTTTTGCTCCGCCTCAAGCTGAGACTTGGCCTGCTGGAGCTCGGCCTTGTTCTGCTCGAGTTCGGTTTGCATGCTATTGAGCTCTTCGATCTCGTCGACGCTCGAGCTCGTGATCTGGTTGGTGTATTTGCAGGTCGTGATGAACTCACCCAGGCTCTGCGCGTTGACCAGGAAGCTCACGATGGGATTGGTGCCCTTCTGATACTTGTACAGATCGCGCATGGCAGAGCTTGCCTTGGCCTGCTGCTCGGGAAGCTTAGCCTCGATTTCCTCGATGCTTGCCTCATTGGAGTCAATCTGCTTTTGCAGGTCATCGAGTTTGGTGCGGGCGTCGTTGTAGGCGCTCGTGGCGGCTTCGATCTTCTGCTGGGCTGCGGAAAGCTGGTCCTGCGTTGCCTGCGAGGCGGCATACGCCGCAACGGGGGAGAGCATCGGCGAGGCCGTCAGCGCAACGGCGAGCGCGGCGCTCGTGATGATACGAGCCGGCTTCGACGCAATGAGCGCTGCGGTGCGATGATTCGAATGCTGCATCCAGTCCCTCTGCAATCAATCGTAGGTTATGGTTCGAACGGTATTCTACTACTGCTTTCGACCTCAACTTGAACCTTAAAGGTTCCAAAGGGTCAAGTTGAACTTGAGGCTTTGGCTTTGACCTGCAGTTATGATGAATTGTTGAGAAACCATAGAGTTCAACTTTAACGTTACGGGGGCCTGTTTAAGAGGAACTTTGGGCTGTAAAAGCTATCTCAACGTGGGGTTTTACAACTACAGCGTGCCCTCCTGGCGAGCCTGCTCAATCTCTTCGAGCGCCTCGGCGGGGGTGAACGAGCAAGTGCCGTCGCCGAGCTTGACCACCTGGATTTCGTCGCCGGTATGGACCTCTCCGCCCTTTAGTACCACGCCGAAAACGCCCTCGTGGGGAAAGATGCAGTCGCCGGCGAGATAGTAGATGGCACAGCGGGTATGGCAGACTTTGCCGATCTGACTGATTTCGACGAGTACTTCGCTGCCGAGCTTGAGCTGCGTGCCCAAGGGGAGTGAGAGCAGGTTGATACCCTGGGTGGTGAAGTTCTCGCCAAAGTCGCCCTCGTGCACATCGAGCCCGCGCGCCTGCGCCGTCTGGATGGACTCCGCGGCTAAAAAAGAGACCTGGCGGTGCCAATGTCCGGCGTGCGCATCGGTAGCGAGGCCAAATTGCTCGATGACGGTGTCGCGTCCATCGGCGACGGGCGACTTGCGAGTGCCTTTGTGCTCCGACGTGTTGATTGAGACGATACGGGCAGGCCCGTTGTAAGCATCGTTTGCGGTGCGTAGGGGAGCTGCCGTCTGGGCACGATCCGCAAGTTCGCGCTTGGCGGCGTCAATGATGGGGTTGTTGATCGGATGAGCCTGGGGCACGGTGCACCTTTCGACGGGGCGGGCAACATGTTGAATCCTACAACAATGGTAGGTTCATTGCCCATTGTCATACAACGGTGAGCGCCGTCTTTGTGCTGGCCTTCGTGCTGGACGATTACGTCGATTGCCATAGATACGGTGGAGCTTTGGGCGTCGGCGGCTTGGCACGCTAGAATAAATCAGATGCGCAAAGACCGCCCGTTGTGTGGGCAGTTCATGATAGGAAGTTTCCATGGCATTGCAATTTACAGAGCGCGAGTTCATTCCCGTGCTGCTCGGTGGCGACATCAACGCCTATTCGGTGGCGCGCGCCTTCTACGAGGAGTACCAGGTCAAGAGTCTGGTCTTTGGCAAGTACCAGACGGGTCCCGCGTACCGCAGCCAGATTATCGACTACACGCCCAACGTGGATATCGATACCATGCCCGTGATGCTCAAAACCGTCAACGGCATTGCCCAAGCGCATGCCGATAAGACGATTGTCCTTGTGGGCTGTGGCGATAACTATGTTGCCCTCGTGGCTCAGGCCAAGGATGCCCATGAGTTGGCGGATAACATCGTCGCGCCTTACGCTCCCTACAGCATGCTCGAGCAGTGCCAGAAGAAGGAGATCTTCTACGAGCTGTGCGAGAAGCATGGCGTGCCTTATCCGCATACCTTTACCTTCACCATGGCGATGCTGAACGACCAAGGCGAGGCACCTGCCGAGGTGCTCGACCAGATCGATTTTCCTTACCCGATGATTCTGAAGCCTTCTGACGGCATCATGTGGTGGCAGCACGAGTTCGAGGGCCAGAAGAAGGCCTATGAGATTGCCGACCGCGCCGAGCTGGAACAGGTCATTCGCGATTCGTATGCCAGCGGCTACACTGACGACCTGATCTTGCAGGACCGCGTGCCCGGTAACGACGAGTACATGCGCGTGCTCACCAGCTATTCCGACCGCAACGGCAAGGTGCGCATGATGTGCCTGGGCCATGTGCTGCTCGAGGAGCATCAGCCCCACGGTGTCGGCAACCATGCCTGTATCATTACCGAGCCCAACGACGAGCTCATGGACGGCGTGCGCAAGTTGCTCGAGGACCTTCACTTTGTGGGCTATTCCAACTTTGACGTTAAGTACGACGAGCGCGACGGCTCGTTTAAGTTCTTCGATTTCAACACGCGCCAGGGCCGCAGCAACTACTACGTCACTAACAGTGGCTTTAACGTTGCCAAGTATGTGGTGGACGAGTATGTGTTCAACCGTCCATTTGAGCCGGAGTTTGTGACGGCTCAGGACGAGGCCCTGTGGATGGTCGTCCCCATGGGCGTCGTCGACAAGTACGTCAAGGATCCCGAGCTGCGCGCTAAGGTGCATCGTCTGGACAAGGAGGGCAAGGGCGCCGACCCTTCGTTTATGAAGGGCGACTTTGTCTTTAACCGCTGGCTGCGCATGTGGCACACCAAGCTGCGCCACTTCAAGCTGTTCAAGACGTATTACAAGTAGATGAGCGCGGCGCCCGTCCGGTTTGCATCGGGCGGGCGCGGGTATGATACGCGCAATTGCGCAAGCGTCACCAAGGAGGCGGCGATGGAAAAGCTGGGAGTTATCGGCGGCATGGGCGCCGAGGCCACGTCGTATTACTACGACCAGGTGGTGCGCCACACGGCTGCTGCCTGCGATCAGGAACATATCGACATGGTGGTGCTCTCCAAGTCGACCATGCCCGACCGCACGTTGGCCATTAAGACCGGCGAGCATGCCAAGCTGCTGGCGACCATGAAAGAGTGTGCCCAGGCACTCGAGTCGCTGGGCTGCGCGCACATTGCCATTCCCTGCAACACGTCACACTACTTCTACGATCAGATCCAGTCGTTTACGAAGGTGCCGATTATCCACATGCCGCGTGAGTCGGTGCGCTATGCTCTGGCCGGTGCGGTGATGGGGGAGTGCGAGTTCGACCCCAACCTGAGTATGCCGGCCGAGCCGGTGCACAAGATTGGCATCATGGGCACCGACGGAACCGTGGGCGCGGGCGTCTACGGCCGCGAATGTAAGGCTGCGGGTGTTGAGGTCGTCTATCCCAGCGAGAAACGTCAGAACGATGTGATGTCGCTTATCTACGATGATGTGAAGGCCGGACGTGAGCCCGATATGGATAAGTTCGACCGCGTGATGTGGGAGTTCGCCCGTAGCGGCTGCGACCGCGTCATTCTGGCCTGCACCGAGCTCTCGGTGCTGCAAAAGTACCGAGAGATGCCCGAGATCACCCTCGACGCCATGGATGTCCTGGTGCGCGAATCCATCATCCGCAGCGGCGCCCCCTACCGCCTCTAGCTTCCGACCCGCCAAAAAGGGACAGGTTAATTTTGGTAGGTTTTATCTGGTGAAACAGTAAAGGCCTCGGCTCGTTTGGTGCGAGCCGAGGCCTTTTGCGTTGGGCGGTTGCTGTCGGTGGTGAACTAGAACAGGAAGCCGATGGCGATGAGGGCGATGCTGACGATGAGCACGGCGATGTCCAGGCCCTTGATGGGGTAGCGCTTGTACGAGCTGGCGCGCGTACGCAGATAGAAGCCGCGCTGTTCTGCCGCCAAGGCTGTGGCATCGGTCTTGCCCACGCTTGAGATGAGCAGCGGCACGCACAGTGGCAACATGAGCTTAAGCTTCTTGATGGGGTTCTTGGTGTCGTACTCGACGCCGCGTGCGGTCTGCGCCTCCATGATGGCATTCATCTCCTGACCAAACACCGGCACAAAGCGCAGCGCCGTGGTAAAGGTGAAGGCATAGCGATACGGCACGTGCAGCACCTCGACGCAGGCGTTGGCAAGGTCGTTGAGCTTGGTCACCATGAGCATGAGGATGAGTGGTAACGCCACACCCAGCAGGCGCAGGCAGGCCTTCGATCCTGTGATGAGGCCCGTGTCGGTGATAAAACCCCACACCACGTTGCCATCGCGCATAAAGGCCAGCTGGAGCACCAGCATGATAAGCGCGAGCGGAATCAGCAACTTGAGCAGCGAGAACAGACGGTCGACGACGCCGGCATAGGCACCCAGTGCAAGGGTGAGTGCCAAAAAGCCCAGCAGCGCTACGTAGGTGTCGGACAAGAAGATGCCGACGATGATGGCAGCGGCGAGGCCCAGTTTGACGACGGGGTTCAGGCGATGCAGCAGCGTATCGCCCGGCATGTAGTCGATGACGTTAACCACGGTGGACCATCTCCTTGGTAATTCGAACGACATCGGTGACCTCGCTCACCTGCGCAAAAGCGGGCGAGACGGAAGATGCCAGACGGCGCGAGAGTTCAATAACCTGGGGAGGCTCCACGTAGGCATGCTGCATGAGTTCGATGTTCGAGAATAGCTCGTGCGTGCGGCCGCGGTCGAGGATGCGACCGTCGGCCATTACCACAATGCGCTCGGCAAAATCCGAGACGACTTCCATATCGTGGCAGACCATAATCACGGCGCAGCCGCGCTCGGCCATGGTGCGCACCGTTTCCATGACGGTCATGCACTCGCGGTAATCAAGGCCGCTCGTGGGCTCGTCGAGCACGACGATCTTGGGCTCAACCACTACGACGGAGGCAAGCGCCACCATTTGTCGCTGGCCGCGCGAAAGTGAGAAAGGTGCCTCATCGGCAGGCAGGCCAAAGCGGTCGATAACAAGTTGAGCACGACGCAGAGCCTCGGCACGGTCGATGCCGGCAAGCTCCAGGCCAAAAGCGACCTCGTCGAGTACGGTATCCTTGCAGATCTGGCGGTCGGGGTTTTGGAAGAGCGTTGCGACCTCGCGGGCAATGCGGCTCGTGGGAACGGCTGCGGTATCCAACCCCGTGACGCGCACGCTGCCCGAGGCGGGCTTAAGCAGGCCTGTGAGCAGCTTGGTGAGCGTGGTCTTGCCGGCACCGTTTTGGCCGACGATGCCCACGAGCTCGCCAGGATAGAGCGTCAGGCTTAGGTCGTGGACGGCGGCGCCGCCATTGGGATAGGCAAACTCAACGTGATCGAAGGTGAGCACGGGCTCGGCGTCCTTGGCATGAGGGCGCAACGACGGTGCATGCGGGGAGCCGGCGGGCGCCTGGGCTTCGCTGGCCGCGTGTGCGGGGTCGACGATGCCCGAAATCAGGCGCTCAGCCTCGTCGACATCCAAGCAAGGGGTACCGCTTACCAGGCCATCGGCCTCGAGGCTATTGAAGATACGCGTGACGCGAGGGCAGTCGACGCCGATGGCACGGAGCTCGTCGGTATGCGCGAAGACCTCGTGTGGTTCGCCCTGCAGCGCGATTTCGCCATGGTTGAGCACGAGCACGCGGTTGCAGTACTCCGAGAGCAGGGCGACCTTTTGCTCAACGACGACGATGGTGATTCCAAGTGCGCGGTTTACCTCACGCAGCGTCTCGAAGACCAGCGTGGAGCTGGCAGGGTCGAGTGCCGCGGTGGGCTCGTCGAGAACCAAGACGCGCGGACGCATAGCAAGGATGGCGGCGATGGCTACCTTTTGCTTCTGTCCGCCCGAGAGGGTGGCAATCTCGCGGTCGCGCAGGTCGCTGATGCCGACGGTCTCGAGCGTTTCGCTCACGCGCCGCTCGATCTGGTCGTGGGGAACGCCAAAGTTCTCGAGGCCAAAGAGCATCTCGTCCTCGACGACCGAGGCGACCATCTGCGTGTCGATATCCTGCAGCACACTGCCGACGATTTGCGACACGTCGGTCAGCGAGACCTCGCAGGTGTCGTGGCCGTCAACCATGACGGACCCAAAGAACGTGCCGGTGTAGTGGTGGGGCACGGCACCCGACAGGCAGGCGGCAAGCGTGGACTTGCCGGCGCCCGAGGGCCCGATGATGCCGATGAAATCTCCCTTGTTCACGCTGAGCGAGATGTGGCTGAGCGCCTGCTCGGTCTGCGTGCCATAGGAGAACGAGACATCGTCGACGTTGATGATCGTTTCCATGGATACCTTTCATAGTCATTGGGGACGTTCTTAAATGACCAGTCGTTTAAGAACGTCCCCAAGAGCTCGTTGTTTGGGACAGTCTTTACCGATGGGGCACTGTGGGTTAGTTGAGCCTAAGGGCCTTCTGGATGGGCAAGTAGAGGGCGCCGACCAGAATGGCGTTAAAGACGGCGGTCATGGCGACGACGGGCAACATGGCGGCGGCGAGCTCGCCGACCACGCCGAGCATGGCCATCTTGATGACCATGAAGATGACGCCGGAGACAAAGGTGGTCAGGAAGGTTGCGACAATGGCGATCGCGGGCTTGACCTGACCGTTCTTGCCGGCGGCGTTGACGATGCCGGCCATGAGCATGGCGGCGATGCCCTCAGCGGCAAAATCGACGAACGGCGAAGCGGTGGTGATCTGGATTACGGCAGCCGAGATGAGGCCAATGACGAGCGCCTGGCCGATGTTGGGGCGAACGACCAGGATGGTGAGGCAGAAGGCCGAGATGATGAACTCGGGGCTGATCATGCCGCCCGAGATGCCCGAGATGGCCTTGCCGACGGTGAAGTTGAGGATGAAGCCGGCAGCGAGCAGGATGGCGAGCAGGACGAGAGCACGGACGTCGAGTTTGCCGCGGTCGGCGGTCTGGACGGTGCGGGGCTGGGCGGCGGTGGTGTTCTGAGACATGGTGAAAATCCTTTCGGAATGGGGGTGCAAGAGAAAAGCGGAGGCGCGTGATGCGAATGCGATCGGGCTCGAGATAGAAAAAGGCCCCCGGTCGAAACCGGAGGCCTTCCAATCACCTAGAGCGCAAAAACAGGCGTGAGGGACTCACTGTCGACCGATCGTATTCGCATCACGCCACCACCAGTTGTTGAGAGACTTCATCGTGTTCTTCATGTTGGTGGCTCCTTTCGTGATACCGTGGCACGGTCGCACCTAGTTGCTGTTGCGCTGCACTATAGCACAGCGAAGTGCGTGCGGGGAAATCTTTTTTGAAAAGATTTCAGGCGGGTTTCCCGCCGGTCAAAAGAGCGGGCTGGGCGGGCGAGGCTGCCATTGCTGCCTTGCCCGCCCAGCTAAGACGTTACTCCTTATTGCGACGGTAGAGGAAGTAACCGCCCGCGGAGATGACGGCAACGCCAGCGATGGCGAATGCGGCCACCATGCGGCCATCAAAACGATCGCCAGTGGTGGGCAGGCCGCCCTTGGTGTTCGTCTTGTTAGTGGTTACCGTGGTCGTGGTGTCGGACTTGCTAGGCTTCTCAGGCTTGGCGGCTGGCTGCTCGGGCTTAGCGGGCTGCTCGGGCTTAGCGGGCTGCTCGGGGGTACCGGGCTGCTCAGGAGTACCAGGCTGCTCGGGAGTGCCGGGCTGATCCGGGGTGACCGGATCGGTGGCAAGAGCATCCTTGGCGTAGGTGATGGACACCTTGAGGCCGTTGGTCTCGGTGTTCAGGTCGCTTGGGGTGAAGGGCTGGTCGAAGTTTTCGGCCTTCTGATAGGCGCGCATCTCCTGGAGCAGTGCCTTGCACTTCTTGTAGGTGTTCTCGGTAGCAGCCTTGCCGGCCTTGTTGGCCAGGGCAGTGCGGCCCTCGGTGGTCGTCTCGGCCAGCATGGCGGTGTCGACTTCCTTGTTCTGCTCGATGAGCTCGTTCTGGAGCGCATCGAGGTAGGTGCGGACGCTGGTGGCGAATTGTGCGCGGTTCGCGAAGCAAAGCGAGTTGATGTCCATCAGGACGTAGTTAATGGAGTTCTCGGGCTCCTCGTTGTTCACGATGTCCGTCTCGCTGCAGTGACCATAATCAACGGTCTGGTCGCTGAAGTAGGGGCTGACTTCGGTCATCAGAGCGGAGTATAGCGGGATAGCGACGGAGAACTCGGCGCAGGAGAGCATCTCCTACTGGATGGTTGCAACCTCGGGGTCATAGCCCTTTCGAATCTGGAAGAGGTTGGCCTCGGCGTTGCGGTCGGAACCGATGCTGCTGACACCGTCAGTATTGGCATTAAGGCCGGGGACTTTTTCACCGCGGTTGCCGAAGGCGCGAATCAGCTCAAACGTGTTCCAGTCGGACTTGCTGGGCTGGAAGAACAGCGGCTGCATCTCATGAACCATGGCACCGAGCGTGACGTCATTCTTGTCCTTGTCCTTGACGATCTCGTAGTCGGTGCCCTCGGTCAGCGGAGCCATAAAGTAGTCACGGCCCTGGATATAACGCGCCCAAGAGCCCATGCCCGTATTGTTGATAGATACACCGTAGGTCTGGGCAACATCGAACTGTCCGTCTTCAAAGTACTTGGCGAAGCCCTTCTCTTCGGGCATAGTCTTGATCCCCTCAGAGTGGAGGCAGTTCTCAGGATCGTCAAGATTGACCTGGAAATTGAGGTTACTAATGTTGGGGTTGACCGAAGCGACGTCGTCGGTCAGCTTCATAGCGATCCACTGGTGGCCGGAAAGCGCGGCGAACAGCCAAGTTTCGGTGTTGTCGGCGATGACAATCTGGTCGTTGGAGCAGACGCCCTGCTCGTCAATTAGACTGCCGATAAGCTCGACGCCCTCGCGGGCCGTTGCGCTCTCGCCCAAGATGACGCCCGCGTAGCTGTACTCGCCGATGCCGGTATTTTTGACCTCGGGATTTGCTTTGTGGGCATGCTCGGTCGTGGGATCCGCTGCCTTGGCATCGTCGTTGTAGGAGGTGCTCAGTGTTGCGGAGCAGGAGACGCCCTTCTCATTGATGCCGGCCTCGGAGTAGGCATCCCAGCGTCCGTCCCACTCAGCAGGATGGTCGCGCACGTAGCTGTAACGATACGTAGTCTTGGTCGAGGTGTAGGAGAATCCGGACTCGTTCGAGCTGTAGGTATGACCAGGGCCATAAGAGGGCTCGATGCCATAGTGTTTGAGGTAACGAGTGCCAATGTCCTCGGTGCGGCCATAGTACGTGTTACCGTCGGCCGTAAGGTTCTTGCCCATGTACATCTGC
Source organism: Collinsella sp. CLA-ER-H5 (assembly GCF_040092375.1). Lineage (NCBI taxonomy): Bacteria > Bacillati > Actinomycetota > Coriobacteriia > Coriobacteriales > Coriobacteriaceae > Collinsella > Collinsella sp. CLA-ER-H5. The sequence continues at coordinate 29,145 of NZ_JBBNLR010000021.1, read as the reverse complement.
GTGCAGGCGAGCGCAGATGTCGGCATGGACATGATGGTTGCAGCTCCAAAGGCGAGGCCTATGCCAAGCTTTTTGAGCGCGTTGACGGGGTGAGTTTTCCTCATTTTCCCTCCCAGCGTGCGAAAGCCCTCCGTTGCCAGAGGGCTTCAGCCAATAAAGACACCCCATTAGCGTAACGAACTGGAAACAATATTCATCTATGAAAGAAACTTACTCGATAAGCGTAATGAAATATGCGATGAGCGGTTAATTGTACTCAGTTTATAGCTTTACTTTAATAAAGACGCCCTGTAATTACTGTAGTCGAATAAAGTAGCTGGGAATGCCCGAAATGAAAATCCCCTGCTGTTTGGCAAATGCATAAACGGCAGGGGAGACGATAATTGGATGAATATCATACCAATGTAGATTTACTTCTTTCGGCGGTGAATCACGTTGATGGCGTAACCGACGAGCATGGCCAAGACGATGACAATAAAGCCGATCAGGGGATTGTCGTTCATGGGGTCCTCCTATTTTCCGAGCGGTGAGAATTCGTCGACGATGAGGTCGAGGCATTGCGGAAGCGCGCGGGCACCAAAGACGCCCGAGTTGCTGGAGATGATCTCGCCATCGAACTGCATGCCCAGCGACGGCGTGCAGGTGATCTTGGCTTCCTTGGTCTGGATGATCTTGAACTGCGGACGGCCGAGCAACTTGCCGGCGGGGTCGAGCGCGGCGGTGATCACGGTCGGGAGCAGCTGGACGGTTTTTACGGGCTCGATGACCGCGATGTCGACCATGCCGTCGTTCATGCGGCAATCGGGGAACAGGTTGATGTCGTTTTGAATGACCGAGGTGTTGCCGGCCATGCAGCAGATGCCATCGAGCTCCTCGACAATGCCGTCATGCTCAATCGTAAAGTGCGCTACCGTAGGGTTGGGCGTGGCGAGCGCAGAGAGGAAGTAGGCGATCTCGCCGATGTCGTTTTTGGTGGGGGCGGCCTTCATCATGATCTCGGCGTCGAAGCCCGAGCCGGCGATGATGATAAAGCCGTGGCGCTTCTCGTTGCCGTCTTCGTCGAGCCAAAAGAGCTCGCCCATGTCTACTTTGACCGTGCGACCGGCGCGGCAAGCCTTGGCAAGCGCCGCCGCCTCGGGGGCATTGCCGATGTTGTTGAAGAACAGGCAGGCCGTACCGGAGGGGAAGACGAGCGTGGGGACACCGCATCCGCGCATCTGGTCGAGCACGTTGGAGACAGTGCCATCACCGCCCGAAACGACCACGCGATCAAACTCGCGCACGTCTGCCACGGCGTCCTCGGGTTCCATGCCATCGCCGATAAAGCGCATCACGACCTCGTCGCCGCCCTGTGCAAGGGCGTGCGTGAATGCGAAGATTTCATCTGAGCTGGGGCCCGATGCCGGGTTGTGGATGATAAGGCAGCGCATACTTACGTTCCCGTTCTGTGACTAACCGAGTATAGTTGTAAGGCAATGCCGATATCCTACCCGTGTTTTTCGGGCCTAACCTTATTCGATGGGTTGATATGTACATTTCCACACATCAGGCTCTACTCGACTTTTGCCAGCGCGCCCGTGAGTTCGACGCGATTGCCGTCGATACCGAGTTTTTGCGCGAGCGCACGTTCCATCCGCGCCTGTGCTTGGTTCAGATTGCCACCCCTGCCGAGAGCGTCGCGGTCGATCCCCTGGTGATCGACGACCTATCGCCGCTGGCCGAGCTTATGGCAGACGAGAGCGTGACTAAGGTCTTCCACGCCTGCTCGCAGGATATGGAGGTTATGCTCCATACCGTGGGCGTGCTGCCACGACCGATTTTCGATACGCAGGTCGCCGCTGCCTTTTTGGGCGAGCGCCAGCAGATTTCGTATGGCGCGCTTGTTCAGACGTTTTGCGGCGTCTCGCTGCCCAAGACCGAGTCGCTGACCGACTGGTCGCGTCGCCCGCTGACCGATAAGCAGATTGAGTACGCGATTGATGACGTCAAGTACCTGATCGTCGCCTATACCGAGATGATGAGTCGCCTGCGCGAGCTGGGCCGTGTGGACTGGGTGCTCGACGAGCTACGCCCGCTGGCTGACGAGTCGCACTATCGCGCCGACCGTCACGAGGCATTCCGCAAGGTCAAGCGCATCAACTCGTGCAGCCGCCACCAGCTGGGCATCGCGCGCGAGCTCGCCGCCTGGCGCGAGGACCGCGCCGAGCGCCGTAACATCCCGCGCAAGTGGGTCATGTCCGACGACACGCTGCTTGCGCTCGTCAAGCGCAATCCCGTGCGCGTTGAGGAGTTCCGTAGCATTCGCGGTACCGATCAGTTGGGGGAGCGCGACGTGGACGGTGCGCTCATGGCCATCAAGCGCGGCGCAAGCTGCCCGCACGATCGCCTGCCGCTCATGGTGCGCGGGCATCGCCAGATCTCTCCGGAGCTGGAGAGCGTGACGGATCTCATGTACGCGCTTATCCGCCTGGTTGCCGAACGCTCGGGAGTGGCGACCTCGGTCATTGCCTCGCGCGATGACCTGGCCGACTATATTGAGCATCCCGAGCAGAGCCCCTTGCGCGAAGGCTGGCGCTTTGAGCTTGTGGGCTCGCGCCTGGACGATCTGCTCTCGGGCAACATGGGACTCACTGTGAAGGACGGCAAAATCGAGCTTTTGTAGTTACGCGGTTTGCCAAGCGCTGCAAACGTTTTAGAGCTGCAATGCCAAAACATCGATGGTGTCTCGTTGGCTGGGCGAGTGGGTAAAATGCCTCCAACGTGTAACTCGATTCGGAGGAATTCGCATGCCTTATTACTATGGATACGGCTTTGGCATCGACCCGCTGTACCTGCTGGTTGTTCTTGTCTGCACGGTGATCGGTCTTGCCGCACAGAACTATATCAACTCGACGTACAAAACCTGGTCCAAGGTTCGCTCGGACGGCGACACGGGCGCCACGGTCGCTCGCCGCATGCTCGACGCCAACGGCTGCAACGCCGTGGGTATCAAGGGCGTCGCTGGTGAGCTCACCGATCATTACAACCCGCAGGACAACAACCTGTATCTCTCGGATGCCAACCGTTCGGGCGGGTCGGTCGCAAGCGTTGCCGTTGCCTGCCACGAGGCGGGCCATGCCGCCCAGCGTCAAAGCGGTTATGCCATGATGAAGGTTCGCACCGCCCTCGTGCCGGTCGTCAACTTTACCCAGAACACCTGGACCATCGTGTTGCTCTTGGGCCTATTTATGAACATTGCCGGGCTCACGGCCCTCGCGCTGATCTTCTTCTCGTTTAGCGTGCTGTTCCAACTGGTTACGCTGCCGGTCGAGATTGATGCTAGTCGGCGCGCCGTGGCGTATATTGAGCAGTCGGGTATGAGCTCCAAGCAGGTCAACGGTGCCAAGAAGGTGCTGACGGCCGCCGCGCTTACCTATGTGGCTGCGGCGCTCACCTCGATTATTCAGCTGCTCTATCTTATGGCTCGCTACAACAGAAACTCCAACCGATAACAAATTGGGTCGCTGGGCGCCGCGGGGATTCGTGTCCCCGCGGCGCTGTACTATGTGTTGGACTTGAATTTGCGCAGGGCCGAAGCCCTTGTGCACGATGACGAAAGGAGGCTGCGTGGCAGGCTGGAATCTGACCGGCAATACCGTTTCCGCCGAGTTCGACGGTTCGGACGATCAGGAGCGCAAGGAGCTCAGCGTGAGCCAAGCGGTGGAGATCGCCGCCGGCGCGCTCGACGCCATTCCGCAGCTGAGCGTTTTGGGTGAGGTCACGGGTTTTCGTGGTCCCAATGCCCGAAGCGGCCACTGCTACTTCCAGATTAAAGACGACTCGGCCGCCGTCGACTGCATCATCTGGAAGGGCGCCTATCTCAAGCGTACCTTCGATCTGCGTGACGGCATGCAGGTGAGCTTTAAGGGCAGCTTCAACCTCTATAAGGCCACAGGCCGCATGAGCTTTGTCGCTCGCTCGTTTTCGCTGGCGGGGGAGGGTCTGCTGCGTCAACAAGTGGCGCAACTGGCCGAAAAGCTACGCCGCGAGGGCCTGATGGACGAAGCGCGCAACCGCCGCATCCCGGTGTTCTGCTCCCGCGTGGCGGTCGTCACCTCGCTTTCCGGTGCGGTAATCGACGACGTCAAGCGTACATTGCGTCGGCGCAATCCGCTCGTCGAGCTTGTCTGCGTGGGCGCCAAGGTTCAAGGCGAGGGTGCGCCGGCCGAGCTTATCGAGGGCCTGCGCCGTGCCGCCGCCATCACGCCGGCGCCCGACTGCATCTTGCTGGTGCGCGGCGGCGGCTCCTTCGAGGACCTCATGACCTTCAACGACGAGGAGCTTGCCCGTGCAGTGGCTGCCTGTCCCGTGCCCGTGGTGACCGGTATCGGCCATGAGCCCGATACCTCGATTTGCGACATGGTGAGCGACCGCCGCGCCTCCACGCCCACGGCGGCGGCAGAATCGGTGGCGCCGGCTATGACGGAGTTGGCCGATGTGCTCGAGGCGCGCCATCAGCGTCTGGGTGCCGCGATGGCATCGATGATTGGGTCGGCCCAGGTCGACCTGGAGATGCTCGATCAGCGCGGTCGCCGTGCCTGGGATACCTATACGGCTCGCCTGGGCGATGCGCTCGATGCGGCTGCGTGCCGCCCGTGCCTCAACGACCCCACATTTATGGTCGAGCGTCGCGAATCGGAGCTTGCGCTGACCGCCGATCGCCTGTCGGGCGCCATAGTACGCTCGGTCGGGACATTTCGCTCCAACTTTGAGCGCTTGCCCGAGCGTCTGGTTGCAAGCACCTCGGGGCTCGATGGCAAGCGCCATGCGCTCACGCTCGCGAGCTCTCGCCTGGAGCATCAGGGGCGCACGATGCTCAACAAGCCAGCGTCCGACCTGGGCCGTACGGCAGCCTCGCTCGATGCCCTGTCGCCGCTCAAGGTGCTTGCCCGCGGCTATTCCATCGCGTACAGCGTTGACGGCGTGGCTATGAGCGCCAAGACCTTTAAGCCGGGCGACGCCATTCGCGTACGCATGGCAGACGGCAACGTGGCAGCAACGGTCGATACGGTCGAGTAGGCTGCGTTTCATAGCGGTAAACCTTTAGGAAAGGAAACAGATATGGCAGAGAAAACCCCGGTCGAGCAGCTTACGTACAAGCAGGCTTCGCAGGAGTTGGAGCTCATCATCCGCAGCCTGGAGTCGGGCGATATGGAGCTCGAGGAGTCGCTCGAGAGCTATACCCGCGGCGTAGAGCTCCTCAAGAGCCTGCGTACTCGCTTGTCCGATGCCGAGCAGAAGGTCTCGGTGCTCCTTAAGGACGTCGACGGCAACGACGTGCTCGCCGACGGCGAGGCCGCCAACACGGACGACAACCTCTCGTTCTAACCACCCCGACCAAATATAATTACCTTGGTCTGCGAGAAAGGAACCAACCATGTGTGATTGCATCTTCTGCAAAATTGCCAACCACGAGATCCCCTCGACCGTCGTTTACGAGGACGATCAAGTCATCGCCTTCGACGACCTCAACCCCCAGGCGCCGGTCCACACTCTCGTGATTCCCAAGAAGCACTACAGCGATATCGCCGATAATGTGCCTGCCGAGACCATGGGCGCCATGGCTCACGCCATCCAGGAGGTCGCTAAGGCCAAGGGCTTGGAGGACGGTTTCCGCGTCATCTCCAACAAGGGCGTCAACGCCGGTCAGACCGTCATGCATTTCCATATGCACGTCCTCGGCGGCAAGAACTTGGGTGAGAACCTCATCTGAGGGCGCGTAGGCCGTCGACTTGGCTGCCTTTGGAGTAATCTATGCAGCTTTCTCAACTCGAATACCTTCAAGCGGTAGCGAACTATGGCGGCGTGCGCAAAGCAGCTCGCGCCGTTCATGTGAGTCCGCAGGCCGTTTCGTCGGCAATCAAAAAGTTGGAATCTGAGTATCAGATCGTTTTGCTCAACCGATCGGCGGGGGAGGCTGTTTTGTCTCCGGCGGGCAGAGAATTTGCGCGTCGTGCACGCGTGATCCTGGCACAAGTCGACGATCTCAAAAAGTACGCTCAATCGAGGGACGACGGCGTCTCGCCCGACGGCCACTTTCGTCTTTACGCCCCCTGCCTTCATGGGCGGGGGCGCCTTTTTGCCGAAAACTGGTATGACTCGTTTGAAAGCTCGCACCCTCAGATTCACCTCGATGTGTGGCATCAGCCAACGGCTACATGCTTTGAATCACTTATACTTGGCATTTCGGACGCGGCTATCTCGTTTGAGGAACCACGGGACAGCGTCCTTTCTTCAAAATATATGGGTGAAAAGGAGCTCAGGGTTCTTTCATGCCCAGCTGGTCATCAATCTGTGGGTGCTATGACCGTTCGTGAGTTACTGGGCGGCAGGCTCGCTGTTCCCATTAATTTGTCACCCTGTCTCAATGCAATCAATCAATGTCCCGAAGCTCAGCTGGTTAATTTCCGCTTTCGCGATGTCGAATACGGAAACAGGGCGCAGGCTGAGTTTCTTCAAGCCGGGGGATTGATATTGAGTTTTTCTGGCTCTTCTCTCGCATCGGATGGATCGGAAGTGAGCGAGTGCTCCATTGAAGCCTCACATGACGTAGCCTTGCCCATCTACTTTTGCTATCGACAAAATGCCTGGACCGATCGACACCAGACGGTATTTCTTCACCTATTGCGTCATCTCGCTTCGTGAGGCCATTTGGCCTCGTGTCGTCAAGTGAATGTTGACGCCCTGCAACACATAGCTGACAGCTTTGCCCTCATGCTTTTCCAAGATTTCGATTTAGATTGCTGACTCTTGGAGGGCGGAGCATGAAAAACCGTACGGTTTTGCTTTATATGACGTTCGTTTTTCTGTCGAACTTCAGCACTATTTTGTATTTTCTGACGGTTTACCTTGAATTCGTCGGATTCTCGATAGTGGCGATTTCTAGCATGATGATTGCATATCAAGTGAGCAAGTTCATCCTCGAAGTTCCCACTGGCTATATTGCTGATAGGTTTGGACGAAAGGCAAGCGGTCTCGTTGGCGTCGTGGGGATGCTTGGATACTACGCCGCCCTGCTTCTCGTCCGTTCCCCTCTGCTTTTAATCGGTGCGTTCGCTCTCAAAGGTTTTGCCGTTGCATGTCTGAGCGGATCCATAGAAGCGATTTACATTGACAGCGTCTCTCAGGACCAGCTCGTAAGACTTAATGTCGTTGAGCGATTTGTTTTCTATGCCTCTTATGCCATCTCCGCTTGCGTGGGCGGTTTCATTTCGTCTGTCGGTGCATATCTCATTGGTCTTTCGGCAGATATCATCGCAATGGTGTTGACGTTGGTTGTCGTTGTCTGCATTCCTGAGATGCGAAGAGGGGGCACTGCGGGGGCACCTGAGCGTGGAATTAGCCCGAAGATGATCGGTGCCGCTATTGCGTGTAATGGCATTCTTCGTTCAGCGTTCATCATGGACTGTTCTCAGGCATTTGCTTTTGTCGCCCTGGAAGACTTTTTCTCACTGCTGCTTGCGGGCCGCGGAATGAATTCCGTCGCTTCGGGTGTGACCATTGCGGTCCAGCTCCTTGCCTCGGCCTCCATGGGGCTTATTGTGCCCAGTGTGATTGCTCATGTCGACAAGGGCCGTTTTGCGCGTATTTGCGGCATCATTCGCTTAGTCTTGACAGCTTTGTTTTTGATCCCCCTTACTCCGGCTAATTTGCTGCCCGTGTTCTATGTGCTGCAGACAGTTGCGTACTCGTTGTTTGCCCCAATCAAATACTCAGTTTTCCAAAATGCTGCCGACTCATCGATGCGCTGTTCACTGATTTCGGTTCAAAGCCAGATGGTGGCGGTGGGTGCCGTTCTTTTCTATCTGCTCAACTCTGTGCTGAGTAGCGTTGCGGGCATTCGAGTCGTATTGCTTGTTGCGCTCGGGATTTCTTCCCTGGTGTATATCCCCGCGCTATTTCGTCTTACAAGTCAAAGGCCATGAGTATTTAGGCACCGATAACTTATATATCAACGCAATAAACCCGAGCGCGAGGGCGTTTGGGTTTATTATTGAAGTGTATGTAACCTGGCGGCGCCACACCGCCTGTTAGTAGGGAGACACATGAACGTTCTGGTCGTCAACGCAGGATCTTCGACCCTTAAGTATCAGGTCATCGATACCAAGTCCCACAAGGTGTCCGCAAAGGGCTCCTGCGAGCGCGTCTGCTTTACCGGCGGTACCTTCACCCATGCTGCCAACGGCTCCAAGAAGGTGACCGAGAACATCGAGTTCCCCGACCACAAGGTCGCCATCGAGGCTGTCCTGAAGGACCTCGAGGCCAACGGCGTCAAGATCGAGGGCATCGGTCACCGCATCGTTCAGGGCGGTTGGTACTTTGGCGATTCCTCCCTCGTCGACGAGGACGTTCTCGCCAAGATTCGCGAGGTCGCCCCGCTAGCGCCGCTGCACAACAACCCCGAGGCCAACGTTATCGAGTACTGCCTGGAGCAGTATCCCGACCTGCCCAACGTTACGGTCTACGACACCGCTTTCCACTTCAACATGCCCGAGGTCGCCAAGACTTACGCCCTTCCCAAGGATGTTTGCGACAAGCTGCACATCCGTAAGTACGGCGCCCACGGCACCAGCTACCGCTACATCTCCAAGAAGGTCGCCGAGATGACCAACGGCGAGGCCCGCAAGGTCGTCGTGTGCCACATCGGCTCCGGTGCCTCCCTGTGCGCCATCGAGGACGGCAAGTGCATGGACACCACCATGGGCCTCACCCCGCTCGACGGCGTCATGATGGGCACCCGCTGCGGCTCCATCGACCCGGCTACCGTGTGCTACCTGCAGCGCGAGGGCGGCTACACCTTCGACGAGGTCGACGAGATGATGAACAAGAAGTCCGGCCTTTTGGCTGTGACCGGCGGCAAGACCAACGACTGCCGCAATGTCGAGGAGCTCGCCGCTGCTGGTGACCCTGAGGCTCAGCTCGCCTTCGATATGTTCGTCTACAAGATTGCCGCCAAGGCTGCCGAGATGGCCACTTCCATGTGCGGCATGGACACGCTGGTCTTCACCGCCGGCATCGGTGAGCACGCTCCGGCCGTTCGCGCCGGCGTTGCCGACCGTCTGGCCTTTATGGGCGTCAAGATGGACCATGCCCGTAACGCCCTGCGTGGCGACGGCGCTTGGTGCCTGTCTGCCAAGGATTCCAAGGTCAAGATCTTCGTCATTCCCACGGACGAGGAGTTCATGATCGCTTCTGACGTCGAGCGCATCGTCAACGGCAAGTAATTGCAAGAGGGGAGGGGCTGGACGACCGAGCGCCGTTCGGCCCCTCTTTTGTGCTCGTTGGGCGATATGCTTGATAGCTATTTATCAAGTTGTGATAACTTCTTATTAAAATGCGGCCGCCTTAAGGGGTCTGCGTCGACCGTATTGCACTGCAAAGGAGTCTCATGAACGTACTTGTTGTCAACGCCGGCAGCTCAAGCCTTAAATATCAGCTTTTGGATACCGTTACCCGCGAGGTTTTCGCCAAGGGCAACTGCGAACGTATCGGTTCGGACATGGGCATCTTTGGCCACTCCGAGAACGGTGGCGCCAAGCAGACCGAGGAGGTCCCTTTCCCCGATCATCGCTCTGCTATCGCTCGTGTGCTCGAGGAGCTCGAGAAGACCGACTTTACGATTGATGGCATTGGGCATCGCATCGTTCAGGGCGGCTGGCACTTCGATGATTCCGCGGTCGTCGACGACGAGGTCATGGCCAAGATTCTCGAGGTGGCACCGCTTGCTCCGCTGCACAACTACGGCGAGGCCGCGGCGATTGAGTATTGCCGTGAGAAGTATCCGGAGCTGCCCAACGTGGCGGTCTTCGACACCTCGTTCCACATGACCATGCCCGAGGTCGCCTATACCTACGCGCTGCCCAAGGACGTGTGCGACAAGTACCACGTGCGCAAGTACGGCGCCCACGGCACGAGCCACCGCTATGAGTGGATGATGGCCAAGGAGATCCTGGGTTCGCGCTGCCACCGTCTGCTTTCGTGCCATTTGGGTAACGGTGCTTCGCTTGCTGCTATCGAGGACGGCGTGTGCCGCGACACCACGATGGGCCTCACGCCGCTTGACGGTCTGATGATGGGTACCCGCTGCGGTTCCATTGACCCGGCTACCGTATGCTACCTGCAGCGCGAGGGCGGTTACAGCTACCGGGAAGTCGACGACATGATGAACAAGCAGTCCGGCCTGCTTGCCATTTCGGGTATCTCCAACGACGCCCGCGACATCCGCACGCGCGCCTCCGAGGGCGATGAGCGCTGCCTGCTTGCCTTCGATATGTTCGCCTATAAGGCCATGCAGCAGGCCGGTTCCATGATCGCTTCCATGGCGGGCGTGGACACCATTACCTTTACCGCCGGCATCGGCGAGAACGACTGGTCGATCCGCAAGGCCTTCTGCGACTGCTTTGAGTGGTTGGGCGTGCGCATCGACAACAACAAGAACCGCGAGGCCGTGGGCAACGGCCCACAGGTCATCAGCGCCGCCGGCTCTTCCGTCACGGTTATGGTCATCCCCACCGACGAGGAATACATGATCGCCCACGACGTCGAGCGCCTGACCAAGAACAACTAACGCGCGCATTTGCAAGTAAACGAAAGGCCTCCAGAGCAACAGCTCCGGAGGCCTTTTTACTAGCAGGTGGACGGCGGAAACCCCATCCCATTTCGAGCGCAAATACTGGGACACGCTTTCCGGTTGAGGCACGTTGCGGAAAGTGCGACCCACAATAAAGCAAAATTCCGTCCCAAAGTTTCCCAAACAGGCCCCAAGCGGAAGCCACATCCCACAATCTGCCTCCAAACTGGGATGTAGTTTCCGGCACAACAACCGCCGAAGCCCACCGGCCTTTCAATCTCCAAAGTGATCATCATCAGCAACGCCTGCGCTCCCAGCAACGGCACCCATCCATTCAGATTTTCAGCTCCAGCTCGTAGCCAAGCCGCCGTCCACCCCGGATTCTCTGATTGCTACGTGGCGGCAGGGACCCTACAGGGTAAAGCTCTGAAAATATTCCGCAGGACGCATGAAACCCCCGCCGCACGAAGTGCGCAGCGGGGGTTTCATGCATGTCCGAGGACGTTTTCAGAGCTTTACCCTGTAGGGTCCCGAGGGGATATGTCCGCTACTCAGCCATCTGGGCCTGGACGGCGGTGATGGCCACGACACCCACGATGTCGTCGGCAGAGCAGCCGCGCGAAAGGTCGTTAACCGGCTTGGCGATGCCCTGCAGGATGGGGCCGTAGGCGTCGGCGCCGGCGAAGCGCTGGACCAGCTTGTAGCCGATGTTGCCGGCCTCGAGGTCGGGGAACACGAGCACGTTGGCCTTACCGGCAACGGAGGAACCAGGAGCCTTGAGCTGAGCGACGGTGGGAACGATGGCGGCGTCGAGCTGCAGGTCGCCATCGATGGCGAGCTCGGGAGCCTTCTCCTTGCAGAACTTCACGGCCTCTTGGACCTTCTTGGCGACCTCGCCGCCGGCGGAGCCCATGGTGGAGTAGGAGAGCATGGCCACGTGCGGCTCAACGTTGCCCATGAAGGTGGACCAGGAGTGAGCGGAGGCGATGGCGATCTCAGAGAGCTCGTCGGAGGACGGGTTGATGTTGAGGCCGCAGTCGGCGAAGATCAGCGTGCCGTCGGTGCCGAACTGCGGGGTGTCGGTGCACATCACGAAGAAGGCCGAGACCAGCTTGGTGCCCGGGGCGGTCTTGAGGATCTGAAGCGCAGGGCGCAGGGTGTCGGCGGTGGAGTGGCAGGCGCCGGAGACCAGGCCGTCGGCGTCGCCCATCTTGACCATCATGGTGCCAAAGTAGGTGGCATCCATCACCTGGGCGCGAGCCTGCTCGATGGTAACGCCCTTCTTGGCGCGGAGCTCGGCAAACTTCTGCGCGTACTCCTCGTGCTTCTCGGCATTACGCGGGTCGATGACGGTAGCGCCGGGAACGTTGATCTCGTCGGGGTTGCCCAGGATGACGATCTTTGCCAGGCCCTCCTCGATGATCTTGGTGGCCGCGACGATGGTGCGCGGATCCTCGCCCTCGGGCAGGACGATTGTCTTAAGGTCGGCCTTGGCGGCAGACTTCATACGGTTTAGGAAATCGCTCATGTTACTCCTTACAAGCGTTTCGCTAAGCTCCAGGCGCCCGGCTGTTCACGAATAAACCCGCTGCTAGCGGGTTTACCTTTCAATTATGTACGCCGCGGTGCTTGAGCTTTCCTTGTGTGGCAAGCTCATTATAGGACGCATTAGCGCTATAATCGCTCTGATAAATATGTCTCGAAGAATGTTCGAGAAAAGCCCAGCTAACGAGCCCGTGGCTTTTGACAAGGAGTATCGATGCAGATTACCTCAGGCCTGCCTGAAGGCTTTAACGCCGGCGTATACGACATGATTGTCGTCGGTGCTGGATATGCCGGTGCCGTTTGCGCCCGTCGTCTCGCCGAGACTATCGGCTATCGCGTTGCCGTTCTGGAACGCCGTAGCCACATTGCGGGTAACGCCTACGACTGCGCTGATGAGGCCGGAATCCTGGTCCACGAGTATGGTCCGCACATCTACCATACCTTTAATGAGCGCGTCCACAATTTCCTGTCGCGCTTTACCAAGTGGACGGACTACCAGCACAAGGTGCTCGCCAACATCAACGGCACCCTTATGCCTGTGCCCTTTAACCACGCGAGCCTCAAGCTTGCCTTTGGCGATGAGCGCGGCGAGGAGCTGTATCAGAAGCTCGTGGAGACCTTTGGCAAGGACGTCAAGGTGCCCATCATGGAGCTGCGCAAGAAGAACGACCCGGATCTTGCCGAGGTCGCCGATTACGTCTACGAGCACGTCTTTTTGCATTACACCATGAAGCAGTGGGGTCAGACGCCCGACCAGATCGATCCCTCGATCACCGGCCGCGTTCCCGTCTTTGTGGGCGACGATGACCGCTACTTCCCGCAGGCTCCCTTCCAGGGCATGCCGCAGGACGGCTATACCGCGCTGTTCGAGCGCATGCTCGACCACGATCTGATTGATGTGTTCTGCGACGTGGACGCCCGCGACCTCTTCGAGATCGACGAGACCACCGTCAAGATCGACGGTAAGGTCTATGGCGGCGAGATCGTCTACACCGGTCCGCTTGACGAGCTGTTCAACCTCGACCTGGGCGCTCTGCCGTACCGTACGCTCGACATGAAGTTCGAGACGCTCGATATGGACCAGTTCCAGCCCGTGGGCACCGTCAACTACACCACGAGCGAGGACTACACGCGCATTACCGAGTTCAAGAACATGACCGGTCAGATCCTGCCCGGCAAGACCACCATCATGAAGGAGTACTCCAAGGCCTATACGCCCGGCTCGGGCGAGACGCCGTACTACGCCATTCTTGAGCCCGAGAACCGTGAGCTCTATGAGCGCTATCTTGAGCGCGTCCAGAACCTGACGAACTTCCACCCGGTGGGTCGTCTGGCCGAGTATCGTTACTACGATATGGACGCCGTGACCAATTCCGCCCTCGATCTTTCGGATGAGATTATCGCCTGCCATGCATAAAGTCATAACATTCGGTATTCCCTCGTATAACGCCGCCAAGGACATGGACCATTGCATCACCTCCATCTTGGAGGGGAGCAATTACGCCACCGATATCGAGATTATCGTGGTGGACGACGGCTCCAAGGACGAGACGGCCGATAAGGCCGATGAGTGGGAGGCACGTTATCCCGGTATCATTCGCGCGGTACACCAGGAGAACGGTGGCCACGGTATTGCCGTCCTTTCGGGTCTGCGCGAGGCACAGGGCACCTACTACAAGGTTGTCGACTCGGATGACTGGCTCGACGCTGCGGCTCTTTCGACCATGCTGTCGATTCTGCGTGGCTTTGAAGAGCGCGATCAGCGCGTTGACCTGTTTATCTCGAACTACGTGTACGAGAAGGTTTACGAGGGCACGCATACCGCTATTGGCTACAAATTTGCCCTGCCGCGCAAAAAGATCTTTTCCTGGGATCAGATCGGTCATTTCCGCCTGGACCAGAACCTACTCATGCACAGCCTGTGCTATCGCACGGATGTGCTGCGCGAGTCCAACCTTCCCATGCCGCCGCACACGTTCTATGTGGACAACATCTACGCCTACGTGCCGCTGCCGCGTTGCAAGACCATGTACTACGCCGACATCGACCTCTATCGCTACTTTATCGGTCGCGAGGGCCAGAGTGTCAACGAGGCCACGATGGTCAAGCGTCTGGACCAGCAGTTCCGTGTGACGCGCATCATGATGGAGTCGTACCACCTGTACAGCGATGTTGAGTCGTCGCGTCTGCGCTCGTACATGATGGGCTATTTCACCATGATGATGGCGATCTGCTCGGTGCTCACCAAGCTTTCCGAGGAAGATTGCGCCGACGAGCGCCTAAAGACGCTGTGGAATGATTTGAAGGCCTACGACGAGCGCATGTATCGTCGTGCCCGCTACGGCGTGGTCGGGTTCTTCACCAATCTGCGCGGACGGGCCGGAGACAAAACCACACTCGGCCTATACCGTCTTGCCTCAAAGATCTTCAAATTCAACTAGCTGCCGAGTAATCGCTGCTGATAGGTTGACTGGGCCCCTTGGCCTTTAGTTTGCTACTGCGAACAGTCCTGCTCGCACGGAAAGCACATTAAGTGCTTTCCGGCTCGTGCGGAACTTGTATCAAACTAAAGGCCAAGGGGCCTCTGCTATAAGAATCGATTGTCAGGTTATTTGAATTTGAAGATCTTCGACGCGCGGTACACAGGGGCCTGGGCTGAAAAAATATTAGTTGGTAGTCGGTCGGAGGCGGGCGGGCATTACGTTTGTCGCGAGTTCCGCATGCAAAGAAGGCCACTTAATGTGGCCTTCGTCTTGCATAGGACTGTAGAGCAGCAAACGTAATGCCCGCCCGCCTCCGACCGACGGTCGAGTGAGATTACTTCGCAGCACCTGGGATTCCGTGGGAGGTTTTGGCGGTTTTGGCTCCGTTTGCGATGGCAGTTTCCAGGGCCCTTACTGCGAGCATGCCCAGCAGGTCTAGGGGAACGGCGGCGCTTGCCTGGGCGCCCAGTTTGCCGCTGGCGAGGGTGTAGATGGTGTCGCCGTCGTTGGTGGTGTGTGTGGGGCGGATGGCGTGTGCGTAGGCGTCTGCGGCCATCTGGGAGACCTTGGTGGCTTGTGCCTTAGTGAGTTCCACGTTGGTGACGATGCAGCTGATGGTGGTGTTGGTGCGGTCGAGCGGCATCTGCATGGATCCGGCGGCGGCAAAGGCTGCGAGTTCCATGTCGACGATCTGGTCGCTATCGGCTGCGGCGCGCATGCCGGAGACCCACTCGCCGGTGAAGGGGTCGACAACGTTGCCGCAGGCGTTGACCGAGACCACGGCGCCCACCTTGATGGGGCCGAGTGCCACGGCGGCAGCTCCAAGGCCGGCCTTCATGCAGGTGGCAGGCCCCATGAGCTTACCCACGGTAGCGCCCGTGCCGGCGCCTACGTTGCCCTGTTCGAGCTTGGTGGGGGTGTGGTCGAGTGCTTCGCGCACGGCGGCGATGCCGGCCTCAATGTCGGGGCGCACGGTGGGGTTACCAAAGGCAAGGTCGAAGATACAGCTGGAGCACACGATAGGCACCTGCGTGGGGCCGACGGGAAGGCCGATGCCGCGGCTCTCAAGCTCGCGAGCGACGCCGCTTGCAGCTTCGAGGCCAAAGGCCGATCCGCCCGAAAGGCAGACGGCGTGGACCTTGTCGACGGTGTTCTCGGGTCGTAGCAGGTCGGTCTCGCGCGAAGCGGGAGCGCCACCGCGTACGTCAACGCCGCCGGTGGCGCCCTCGGGTGCCACGATTACGGTGCAACCGGTGCCGGCCTCCTCGTCCGTATAGTTGCCATAGCAAAAGCCATCGACATCGCAGACGTCAATGGCCTCGAGCAGTGTATCCATGTTTAACTCCTATCGGTTTTCCGCCGCGCCTTGTGCCCGGTCGGGATCCGTACGGTACGCCAAAATTGTAGGCGCTGGGGAATACCCAGCGCCAGATGCAATTACGAGAGTTTTTGAATCGCGCGCGCGACGCGGGCGATGGGTAGGCCCACTACGTTATAGAAGTCGCCCGAAATATCGTGCACGAGCATGCGGCCGCCTGTGCCCTGGATGCCGTAGGCGCCTGCCTTATCCATGGGCTCACCCGAGGCAACGTAGTGCTCGATCTGCTCGTCGGTGAGCTCGTAGAACGTCACGTCGGTCACATCGACAAACGACAGGCTCTCGGCGGCATGCGGGGCGGCCGTATCGCCTGCCTTAACGATGCAGACGCCGGTTGCGACCTGGTGCGTGCGGCCCGAAAGCTCACGGAGCATGGTGCGCGCCTCGTCCTCGGTTGCCGGCTTGCCCAAAATCTTGCCGTCGAAGGTGACGATGGTGTCGGCCGCGACGGTCAACTCATTGGGCTCGGCATACTCGGCAGCAACGGCAGCCGCCTTGGCGCGTGCCAAGCGCTCGACAAGCGTGAGCGGGGGCTCGCCATCAAAGGGCGTTTCGTCGATATCCGCGGGAATCACGCGAATGTTGTAGCCTGCCTCGCGCATCAGCTCTATGCGGCGCGGCGATTGGGAAGCCAAAATCATAGTTGGATGCCCTCGGCGACCTTCTCGACGGCCTTGTCGCCGGCGAGCGTGCGCAGCAGCTCCAATGCAAAGGGGAGTGACTGTGCCATGCCGCTGGCAGTGATGATGTTGCCGTCTTGCGTGACCTTCTCGCCAGTATAGGCGCCTTCGGGGAAGCTTTTCTCAAAGCCAGGGAAGCACGTGGCGTGGCGCCCCTCGAGTAGGTCGAGCTCGCCCAGGATAAACGGGGCGGCGCAGATGGCGGCGACGTGCTTGGTCGCGGCGAACTCGCAGACCACGTCGCAGACACGCTGATCGGCGCGCAGGTTGGTGGCACCGGGCAGGCCGCCGGGCAGCACGACGCAGTCGTACTCGTCAAAGTTGATCTCATCAAAGAGCGCATCGCAGGTCACGGGGATCTGCAGCGAGCTTACGACCTCACGCGTGGGCATAATCGAGACGAGCGTGGCACGCACGCCGCCGCGACGCATGACATCGACCATGGTCAAGCATTCAATAGTTTCAAAGCCATCGGCGGCGAGAACGGCAACGCTGGGCATGAGGGTTCCTTTCATAGGCGGCATACAATTAGCCGTCTTATACCCCGAAGACCTCCGCTTGCCACGCTCGATTTCCCAATGATTTTTCTGAGCAATGATTAAGTGGCTAGTTGCGCCTAAGGTGGACGACGGTCTCGCAGTGGAAGGTTTGTGGGAACAGGTCGACTGGCGTGATCTTTACGGGGGAGAAGGTGCCTTCTTCGACAAAGCGTTTGAGATCGCGCGCCAGGGTGGCCGGGTCGCAGCTCACGTAGGCGACATCGCGAGCACTCGTGCTGGCGATAAGGTCGATCGCCTCGGGGGCGAGGCCTGCGCGCGGCGGGTCGACCACCAAGATGTCGGCATCCTGGTCGGGGAACTCGCGCACCGCGTCTCCGCCAATGACGTCGACGTTATCAAGCTTGTTGATTTCCAGGTTACGGCGTAGATCGCGCACGGCGGGGCCGTAGGCCTCGACGGCAGCGACAAAGTCGCAGCGGCGGGCGAGCGGCAGGGTAAAGGTGCCGGCACCGCAGTACAGGTCCACGGCAAGCTCGTCTTCCTGCGGGTCGAGCGCTTCCATGACAAGATCGATCAAAATCTCGGCACCCTTGGTGTTGACCTGGAAAAAAGACGGGGCAGACAAGCGCATCTGACCCTCGGCGATATTCTCGGTCCATGAGCCCTCTCCGGCGAGCATTTCGACCTTGGAGACACGGCGGGCCTTCTTTTCGCCCTTGCTCATCACGCGCACGATGCTCGTGGGATGAGCGGCGTCCGCCAGCACGCGGGAGACCTGCGAGCGCGGAAAAGAGCCTGTGGGCGTCCAGAGTGCGACCTCGAGTGCCTTGGTGCGGCGCGATGCGCGAATGCCCACGCGTTCGAGCCCCAAGTCATGGCTGCCGCTTAGATAGTTGAGTGCGCCGACGACCGATTTGAGTGCCTTCGGGAAGCGCTTATCGAACAGCGGACACATATCGACGGTCACGATTTTGCTGGGGTCGACACCGTGCATGCCAAGGCGCACGCGACCGTTGACGACGGTCGGTTCGAGCTCGATTTTATTGCGGTAGCCCCAGTCGTCCTTGGTGTGGCAGATGGGCTGTACCAACTCATCGACCTGCTCAGGAGCGAACTTGCCGATGCGCTCGAGCGTGGAGCGCAGGTTTTGCTCCTTGGCGGCGAGCTGTGCCGTGCGTGAGAGATTGCCCCACGAGCAGCCGCCGCAGATGCCCACGAAGGGGCAGGGAGGCTGAATGCGATCGGGGCTTGGCTCCAGAATCTCGGTGGTGCGGGCGCGCATGAACGACTTGCCGTCCTGTACGACCTCGGCCTCGACGGTGTCGCCTGCCACGGCACCCTGCACAAAGACGGCCTTGCCGTTGTCGGCATGTGCCAGCCCGTCGGCGCCGTAGGTCATCGATTCTATAGTGAGCTTCATATCCCTGCCTGTCATTCGCGTTGTTATTCGCACCATGGTAGCAGGGAAAAGCGCCCCGCATCTGAGGCTTTCCTCAAATGCGGGGCGCTTCTACAAACTGCTTCTACAAACGACTATTTCGTCTTGCCGGTAATGAGCGTCTTAAGACCCAGGCCGATCAGGCCCAGGCCCATGCGCACGCGACCGGGGCGATGGCGCTCGATGGCCTTGGTCTTGCCAGCGGGCTTATCGCGACGGGCGCTCGTCTCGGGTGCGGGCTTGGTGACCTGCGTCTCGGGCCGAGGTGCAGGTGCAGGCTCGGGCTCAATGACGGTCGCCTGGACCTCTTGGACCTTGGGTGCTACTGGCTGCGGCTCGGCCTCGGGGGCAGGTTCCGCCTCAATGACGGGCTCGGGCGCGGCCTCGGCGTTGCGATAGGCACGCTCCAGTAGAGCTTCCTGCGAGTTGAAGGGTTTCTCACCCTCTGCACGCTCTACGGGGACCCAGGTGCCGTCGCTCGTGAGGCTGCGGGCCTTCACGTTGTCGCGCAGCTGCATGCCCATGTACTCGTGTACTAGGGCGCGGCAGGTGGGGTCGAGCACGGGGAAGGCGATCTCCACGCGGTGCTCGGTGTTGCGCGTCATCATGTCGGCCGAGCTCAGATAGATCATGTCCGAGTCCACGCCAAAGGCGTAAACGCGCGCATGCTCCAAAAAGCGTCCGACGATAGAACGGACATGCACGTTCTCGGTCTTGCCCGGAACACCGGGCTTGAGGCACGAGATACCGCGGATGATCATGTCCACGCGGACTCCTGCGCACGATGCCTCGGCGATTTTGTCGATGACCTCGCGGTCGGTCAGCGAGTTGAGCTTAAAGAACACGCGGGCGGGCTCGCCGGCAAGGGCGCGCTGGATCTCGCGATCCAGGCCGCGCATGATGAGCGGTTTCAGTCCGACGGGCGCCACACCCAGGAAGCGGTAGTCGCCGCGCAGGTTGCCCAGCGACAGATTGCGGAAGAACAGGTTGGCGTCTTCACCGATGCCGGGATGGGCGGTCATGAGCATAAAGTCGCTGTAGAGTTTGGCCGTCTTCTCGTTAAAGTTGCCGGTGCCCAAAAGCGTGAGACGGGTGAGCGCCATGCCCTCGCGATAGGTGAGCTGGCAGATCTTTGAGTGGCATTTAAAGCCCTCGGAACCATAGATGACGGTGCAGCCCGCCTCTTCCAGACGCTCGGCCCACTCGATGTTGTTCTGCTCGTCAAAGCGGGCACGAAGTTCCATGAGCACCGTGACCTCTTTGCCGTTCTCGGCAGCATCGATCAGCGATTCGCACAGGCGGCTCTGCTTGGCCACGCGGTAGAGCGTGATGCGCAGCGAGATGCACTCGGGGTCGTAGGCGGCCTCGTGCACCAGATCCAGGAAGGGGTTCATGGCCTCGTAGGGATAAAAGAGCAGCTTGTCGCCCTGCAGCACCTGTTCGCGGATGGAGCGGGTCATGTCGATGTTGGGGTTGGGCTGCGGCTTAAACGGCGTAAAGAGCAGCTCGTTGCGCAGGTGCTCGGGAATCTTGCCCTCAATGCCAAAGACGTAGCCCAGGTCGAGCGGGATATCGCAGGTAAAGACCGAGCGACGCGAGAGCTCGAGCGCCTTGCGGATAGTCTTGAGCGTCGCCTTCTCGAGCGACCCCGAGACGGCGAGCACTACCGGCTGCAGGCGCAGGCGCTTCTTGAGGATGCGCTTCATGTGCTGGCGGTAGTCCTCTTCCTCTTCGACGCCCTCGCCGTCCGGATCGATGTCGGCGTTGCGGGTGACGCGGATCAGCGCACGATCCAGCGGCTTATAGGAGCCAAAGCAGCTGTCCAGGCAGGCGAGAATGACGTCCTCGAGCAAGATGTAGGAGTAGGTGCCGGTGGGCGAGGGAATCTCGACCACGCGGTTCATCGAGGCGGGAATCTCGATAAGGCCCAGCAGGCTCTCCTCGTCGGTGGCGCCGTCCAGACCACAGGCCAGATAGAGCGCGCCGTTGCGCAGGTTGGGGAAGGGGTGGCGCGGATCGATGACCAGCGGCGAGATGACCGGCGACACGTAGGCCTGGAAGTAGCGGGTTACGAAGGTGCGCTCCTCGGGCGTAAGCGAATCGATGCGGGCGCGGTGAACGCCCAAGGTGTCGAGCTTGCCTTCGATGCTCTTAAAGATGGATTCCCAACGAGTAAGGAGCCCGGGCATTTCGGCCATGACAGCATCGACCTGTTCGGAGGCGGTCATATTGCTCTTGTTGTCGACAGGCTGTTTTTTGAGCTCTGCCAGATCGGACAGGCCGCCCACGCGCACCATGAGAAACTCGTCGAGGTTAGACTCGAAAATCGACACGAACTTTAGACGCTCGAACAGCGGAACGGTCTCATCGAAGGCTTCGTCAAGCACGCGGTTGTTAAAGCGCAGCCAGCTAAGCTCTCGGTTTTGCGTGTACGAGAAGTCGCGCGGCGGCTTGCGCAGCTTTGCAGCGGCTTGCTTCTTTTCGATTTTGCTCGGCATATGCATCTGTCCGTTCAGTCCCCGTAGGGGACGGTAGCCTAACTCTTATTCACTATTGTCTCAATTTAGTCGACCGCTGGCACGAACGTATCGCGTGAACGGTATCTTTACCTACTTCTTACGCTGACGAGTCATAGGACTGACGCCCTGCTCGTCTGCAAGCGGTCTATATCCTCACTCAACTGGTACGTAAGTGTGAATAAGAATGATGGATAGCTGAATATCATTGAATGCAGGCGGAAACGTAAACAAACATCATTTATATACATAAAACCGATTTAGCTATGCAATTCTGAATCAAAAGTTTAGAGACGCAATCGCAAATGGTTTTTAAGAAAAAAGAGCGTTTACCTTAGAAAAGTTACTTTAGAACGCCGAAGTACATCATGGGGGAATCACATGCGATATACCGTTCATCGCACTTTGTTGACCGTTCGGGGGCGAGGTGGAATTGCGGGTGGAATTTGGATATAACTAGAGCTGTCAGCAAGCAGTGCCCGTTACGGAAGGGCGCTGAGAGATTCGGCCGAAAGGCCCGAAAGAAAGGTAGGAGGCCATGACGAAAGGTCTGCACGTGCCTTCCGAGATCGGCAAGCTCAGGAAGGTCTGCCTGCACCGTCCCGGCGACGAGCTCCTCAACCTGCCGCCCGACGAGCTCGAGCGACTCCTGTTCGACGACGTCCCGTTCCTGGAGGTCGCGCAGCAGGAGCACGACACCTTCGCCCAGATCCTGAGGGACCAGGGCGTGGAGGTCCTCTATCTCGAGAACCTCGTCGCTGAGGTGTTCGACCAGGTCCCCGGCGCCCGCGCCGAGTTCACCGACCAGTACATCGCCGAGGCCGGCATCCGCGGCCAGCACATGCCGCAGATCGTCCGCGAGAAGCTGGACTCCATCGAGGACAACCTCGAGTTCGTCAAGAAGACCATGGCCGGCATGACCAAGTCCGAGATCGACATGCCCCTCACGGCGTCCACGACCCTCGACTCCCTGGTCAACTCCGAGTCCGAGTCCGACCTGATCATCGACCCGATGCCCAACCTCTACTTCACCCGCGACCCGTTCGCGGTCATCGGCGAGGGCGTCAACCTCAACCGCATGTACTCGGTCACCCGCAACCGCGAGACCCTGTACGGCAAGTACATCTTCAAGTACCACCCCGACTACAAGGACGTCTCGCTGTACTTCCGCCGCGACTGCCAGTTCCACACCGAGGGCGGCGACGTGCTGAACATCAACGAGAAGACCCTCGCCGTCGGCATCTCCCAGCGCACCCAGGCCGCCGCGATCGACGTCATGGCCCAGAACATCTTCTGGAACTCCGACTCCAAGGTCGAGCGCATCCTGGCCTTCGACATCCCGGTCTCGCGCGCCTTCATGCACCTCGACACGGTCTTCACCCAGATCGACGTCGATAAGTTCACGATCCACCCCGCCATCATGGGCACCCTGCGCGTCTACGAGCTGACTGCCGGCAAGAACCCGGGCGACGTGAACATCCGCCTGATCGAGGACACCCTCGAGCACGTCCTGGAGGACGCCACCGGCGTCGACCAGGTCAAGCTGATCCCCTGCGGCGGCGGCGACCCGATCGCGGCCTCCCGCGAGCAGTGGAACGACGGCTCCAACACCCTGTGCGTCGAGCCCGGCAAGATCTGCGTCTACGCCCGCAACACCGTCACCAACGACGTGCTGTACAAGGAGGGCCTGGACCTTCTCGTCGTGCCCTCCGCCGAGCTCTCCCGCGGCCGCGGCGGCCCGCGCTGCATGAGCATGCCCTTCTGGCGCGAGGACCTCTAGGGTCTTCAAGGACCCGTACAGGTCATAATACATACATCTAGCTGCCATTAGATGTCTCCCATTGGGGCGGTGCGGGTTTTCGCACCGCCCCAATCTTGTATGAGGAACGTCAACACGATTGGACGACTGCTTTTGTAAGGAGCTTGGCCATGGACATCAAGACGATTGGCGTTGAGGAATGGCTCAACGTTTGGGAGAAGAGCGCCACGTGGGACATCGCCCAGTCGACGATCTCGTCGCTCACCATGGGCGAGCTGCGCGCGCTCGATGAACAGGACGGCGCCACGTTCTACGAGCGCCTGGACCGCGAGAAGATGAACTACGGCTGGATCGAGGGCTCGCCGGAGTTTAAGGCCGAGGTTGCCAAGCTGTATCGTCGGGAGGTCAATCCCGATCACATTCTGCAGACCAATGGCTGCACGGGCGCTAACCTCAACGCCATCATGGCTGTGGTCGAGCCCGGCGACCATGTTATCGCCGAGTGGCCCACCTACGCGCCGCTCTACGAGATTCCGCGCACGCTGGGCGCCGAGGTCGAGTATTGGGAGCTTCGCGAGGAACTCGGCTGGAAGCCCGATATCGAGGAACTCAAGCGCTTGGTGCGCCCCAACACCAAGCTTATCTGCATAAACAACGCTTCGAACCCCATCGGTACGGTGCTCGATGCCGATATGCTCGGCCAGATTGCCGAGATCGCCCGTTCGGTGGGCGCCTACGTGCTGTGCGACGAGGTGTATCTGCCGCTCGAAAACACTGAGTCCTTTATGTCGATGGTCGACATGTACGAGAGGGCCATTGTCACCAACTCGTTGTCGAAGACCTATTCGACGCCTGCGGCCCGCGTGGGCTGGGTCCTGGCCGACGAAGAGGTGTCCAACCGCATCCGTACCTATCGCGATTACACCATGATCTGCGGCGGCGTGTTCAACGATGCCCTGGCGACCTATGTGCTTGAGCACAAGGATAAGATTCTCGAGCGCAATCGCAAGATCGTGTTTGGCAACCGCGATATCGCGCAGGCTTGGATCGATACGCAGCATCGCGTTTCCTGGACGGCCCCGCAGGGCGTGTCCACCTCGTTTATCCAGCTGGATATTCCCGAGGACGACGAGGAGTTCTGCAGACGCCTGCTGTCCGAGAGGGGAGTGCTGCTGGTCCCCGGTAGCCGTTTTGAGCTTCCCTGCGGCGCACGCCTGGGCTACTGCGCGAGCGAGGACGTTCTGCGCGAGGGCCTGAGGCTTTTGGGCGAGGCACTGGCGGAGTTCGATCGCTAGGATTCCGATGGTCTTCGGGGGCCTTATCCAAATTAGCCGAAGATAATCGAAAACGGATCCGTTTCCCTAGTGAAGCGGGTCCGTTTTTCTATACCGAGAAGTCAAGTTGTTACAAATGGGGCCGTAAAGCGAGCCGGTATCCGCTGGGCCTTATACTGAGTTTCCGGTGAACGGTATCAAGCGTCTGGTAAACGGTAATTTATTTACCAGAAATGAATAGGACAAACTTTTTTCTGAATAAAAATGAAAATGGTTGAGACGCGGTGTGAACCGCTAATTCTATTCATAGGTTTATTGGAAATATGCAATTTGAGGATGGTTTAACAAAGTTTAGTTCCATTTGATTTTAGGATTAAAACGCGTTTAAGCACGTAAATACGCTTTATTAAGATGAAGTGTGCCATGCGTGAAGTATATGTGTATGCCGTTCACCCCCTATAAAAAACCGTTCGGGGGCAAGGTGGAAGTATGAGCTGATTTTGGATATAAATATGTCGTCAGCAATAACGCCTCACACGGAGGGGCGCTAACGAATCGGCCCTGACAAGGGCCCGAAAGAAAGGTAGGAGGCCATGACGAAAGGTCTGCACGTGCCTTCCGAGATCGGCAAGCTCAGGAAGGTCTGCCTGCACCGTCCCGGCGACGAGCTCCTCAACCTGCCGCCCGACGAGCTCGAGCGACTCCTGTTCGACGACGTCCCGTTCCTGGAGGTCGCGCAGCAGGAGCACGACACCTTCGCCCAGATCCTGAGGGACCAGGGCGTGGAGGTCCTCTATCTCGAGAACCTCGTCGCTGAGGTGTTCGACCAGGTCCCCGGCGCCCGCGCCGAGTTCACCGACCAGTACATCGCCGAGGCCGGCATCCGCGGCCAGCACATGCCGCAGATCGTCCGCGAGAAGCTGGACTCCATCGAGGACAACCTCGAGTTCGTCAAGAAGACCATGGCCGGCATGACCAAGTCCGAGATCGACATGCCCCTCACGGCGTCCACGACCCTCGACTCCCTGGTCAACTCCGAGTCCGAGTCCGACCTGATCATCGACCCGATGCCCAACCTCTACTTCACCCGCGACCCGTTCGCGGTCATCGGCGAGGGCGTCAACCTCAACCGCATGTACTCGGTCACCCGCAACCGCGAGACCCTGTACGGCAAGTACATCTTCAAGTACCACCCCGACTACAAGGACGTCTCGCTGTACTTCCGCCGCGACTGCCAGTTCCACACCGAGGGCGGCGACGTGCTGAACATCAACGAGAAGACCCTCGCCGTCGGCATCTCCCAGCGCACCCAGGCCGCCGCGATCGACGTCATGGCCCAGAACATCTTCTGGAACTCCGACTCCAAGGTCGAGCGCATCCTGGCCTTCGACATCCCGGTCTCGCGCGCCTTCATGCACCTCGACACGGTCTTCACCCAGATCGACGTCGATAAGTTCACGATCCACCCCGCCATCATGGGCACCCTGCGCGTCTACGAGCTGACTGCCGGCAAGAACCCGGGCGACGTGAACATCCGCCTGATCGAGGACACCCTCGAGCACGTCCTGGAGGACGCCACCGGCGTCGACCAGGTCAAGCTGATCCCCTGCGGCGGCGGCGACCCGATCGCGGCCTCCCGCGAGCAGTGGAACGACGGCTCCAACACCCTGTGCGTCGAGCCCGGCAAGATCTGCGTCTACGCCCGCAACACCGTCACCAACGACGTGCTGTACAAGGAGGGCCTGGACCTTCTCGTCGTGCCCTCCGCCGAGCTCTCCCGCGGCCGCGGCGGCCCGCGCTGCATGAGCATGCCCTTCTGGCGCGAGGACCTCTAAGTCTTTCCGTTTCCGGTGCGGTCCCCCTACAACCGCACCGGCTTCGCCCGTTAAACGGGCAACACTAATACTTACGTAATTCATTTCTTCGAAAGGAATCGAACCATGGGTGTTAACCTCTCCGGCCGTAGCTTCCTCAAGCTTCTCGACCTCACCACCGAGGAGATCGAGTACCTGCTCAAGCTCTCCAAGAACTTCAAGGACATGAAGCGCGCTGGCGTTCCGCACCGCTATCTCGAGGGCAAGAACATCGTTCTGCTCTTCCAGAAGACCTCCACTCGTACCCGCTGCGCCTTTGAGGTCGGCGGCATGGATCTGGGCATGGGCGTCACCTACCTCGATCCGGGTTCGTCGCAGATGGGCAAGAAGGAGTCCATCGAGGACACCGCCCGCGTTCTCGGCCGCATGTATGACGGCATCGAGTTCCGTGGCTTTGCCCAGGACGATGTCGAGGAGCTCGCTGCTAAGTCCGGCGTGCCCGTGTGGAACGGCCTGACCACTGAGTGGCATCCCACCCAGATGCTCGCCGACATCCTGACCGTCCAGGAGAACTTCAACTACGACATCAAGGGCAAGACTCTCGTTTTCATGGGCGACTGCAAGAACAACGTTGCTCGCTCCCTCATGGTCGTCTGCTCCAAGCTCGGCATGAATTTCGTGGCCTGCGGCCCCGAGGAGTGCATGCCCGCCGACGACGTCATCGAGGCCTGCAAGCCCATCGCCGAGGCCAACGGCTGCACCATCAAGCTGACCACCGACGTCAAGGACGGCGTCACCGGTGCCGACGTTATCTACACCGACGTGTGGGTCTCCATGGGCGAGCCCGACGAGGTCTGGGCCGAGCGCATCGCTCAGCTCACCCCGTATCGTGTTACTTCCGAGGTCATGGCTATGGCCAACCCGGGTGCCATCTTCCTGCACTGCCTGCCCAGCTTCCACGACACCAACACTACGATTGGCGCCGAGAAGTGCGAGCAGTTCGGCATCACCGAGCAGGAGGTCACCGACGAGGTCTTCGAGAGCCCCGCTTCCAAGGTCTTCGACGAGGCCGAGAACCGCATGCACACCATCAAGGCTGTCATGTACGCCACGCTCAAGTAAGAGCATCTAGCATCTCGCTCGGGGTGTATTGCTGCTCACCCCGAGCGGTTTTGTCTGGTAAATATCTTGCGTCGGGCGGTGGGCACGGCACGGAAAATCCGCTTCGCGCGAGAAAGTTAAATGATTTATGAAGGGGGGATGAGAACCATGACTGAGACCGCTAAGAAAAAGCGCGGTATGCCTTCATCGTTCACCATTCTTCTAGCTCTGCTGGCAATTGTTGCAGTTGTTACCGTTATCGTCTCCGGCACGTCCGGCGGCGCGGTTACTGCCGCCCGTCTGAGCGATTTCTGCACCGCCCCGATTAAGGGCTTCGCTGACGCTCTGCCCGTCTGCCTCTTCGTTATGATCCTGGGCGGCTTCCTCGGTATGATGACCGAGACCGGCGCTCTGGACAACGGCATCGCCGTCCTGGTGCAGAAGCTTAAGGGCAACGAGATCATGCTCATTCCCGTGCTGATGCTCATCTTCTCCCTCGGTGGTACCACCTATGGTATGTGCGAGGAGACCGTTCCCTTCTACGCCCTGCTCGCCGCTACCATGATGGCTGCCGGCTTCGACCCGATGGTCGGCGCCGCTACCGTCCTGCTCGGCGCTGGCTGCGGCTGCCTCGGCTCCACGGTTAACCCGTTCGCCGTCGGCGCTGCCGTCGACGCCCTGACCGGCGTTGACATTGCCGTGAACCAATCCATCATCATCGGCCTCGGTGCCGTCCTGTGGCTTGTTACCACCGTCATGTCCATCGTCTTCGTGATGAACTATGCCAAGAAGGTCAAGGCTGACAAGGGTTCCACCATCCTCTCGATGCAGGAGCTCAAGGACGCCGAAGAGGCTCACGGCAAGGCTGCTTCCGAGGTCCACAAGGAGGTCAAGCTCACCGGTCGTCAGAAGGGTGTTCTGATCGCCTTCGCCTTCACCTTCGTCGTCATGATCGTCGGCTTCATCCCGCTGGCCGACCTCAACGAGGGCGTCGCCAACTTCTTTGACGCTGGCGCTGTCTACGACGCCGACGGTAATGCCGTCGTCCAGGGCTGGTCTGCCCTGATCACCGGCCTGCCCATTGGCCAGTGGTACTTCGACGAGGCTTCCACCTGGTTCTTCCTCATGGCTATCCTGATTGGTATCATCGGTGGCCTGTCCGAGAAGCAGATCGTCAACACCTTCATCACCGGCGCTGCCGACATGATGTCCGTTGTTCTCGTCATCGCCCTCGCCCGTGGCATCTCCGTCCTCATGGCTAGCACCGGCCTCGACGTCTTCGTCCTCGACGCTGCCGCCAATGCCCTGGCTGGCCTGTCCGGCGTGATCTTCGCTCCCATGAGCTTCTTGGTCTACTTCGGCCTGTCCTTCCTGATTCCTTCGACCTCCGGTATGGCCACCGTCTCCATGCCCATCATGGGACCGCTGGCTGTTAAGCTCGGCTTCTCGCCCGAGGTCATGGTCATGATCTTCTCCGCCGCCATCGGTGTCGTGAACCTGTTCACCCCGACCTCCGGCGCCATCATGGGCGGTCTCGCCCTGGCCAAGATCGAGTGGACGACCTGGCTCAAGTTTGCCCTTAAGCTCATCGTCGCACTCTCCGTCGTCTGCGCCGTCATCCTGACCGTCGCCTGCGTGCTGCTCTAAGTACCCAACGGGTACCCCACGGAAACCTTGACGATCCTGTAAAGGATCACCTGGTCATCGTCTGTCCGGTGGGGTAAACCCACCGGTAGACTCCTACCTTTAGCCCCCTCCCGTTCCGTGCGCGGGAGGGGGCGCTCTTGTGTTCCGGCGTTTTACCAAACGCCGGAACTGCTCGACGCTGCAAGCCCGCCAGAGCGGCAATCTGACGTTCAATCGTCGGGCATGGCCAAAAGGCCTATGCCCTCCTCTTTCACGTCACTTTGCTCGCTCTGGTGGGCTTTCGCTCATATGACCCAATCCGCTGTCAAGAGCCACAATGGCCCCGCCGACCGCTTGCAATCGGTCGGCGGGGCCTGCCGTTGAACCCGTCCCGGTCCGCCCCCGGCATGTCGTCGACGCCT